>QNAP01000266.1 GCA_003641795.1 Thermotogae bacterium
TGCCAGAAGTGGCAGCTCAAGCGCTCAAAGCTGGTGCAGTGGATTATGTCTCCAAACCGTTCTCTCCCAGCGAGATTGTGGAAAAGGTGAACGAAGCCCTTTCTTCACGGGAAAGTCCTCAAAAACTCACACGAAGAGTCGAACAGCTTTTAAAGGAAGGGAAAAAAGAGCAAGCGGAGAAGGTCGCCAGGAAGATTCTTGCGAACTTTCCATCGCGTCCAGAAGGTCACTACTGCATGGGACTGATTCTGGAAGACGTGAACAAAGAGCTCGCTTCGAGACACTATAGAGTGAGCCTCATTCTCGATCCTGGGTTCAAACCAGCGGCAGAAAGATTGAAAAAACTGGGGTGAAGTAGCTTGGCCAAGACCGGTTACTTCGTTGTTATAGGTTGTGGTCGTTTAGGTTCAAGAGTGGCAGGATACCTTTCAGAGCAGGGGCACAGCGTTGTCGTCATAGATGCGCGTGAGGAAAGATTCGAACGGCTTCCCGCGGAGTTCACTGGATTCACCATCCACGGTGATGCATCCGAGATCGAGACACTGAAGCAGGCGAAAATGGAACGCGCGGACGTGGTGATGGCGCTAACCTCCGATGACAACACCAATTTCATGCTCGCTCAGATTGCACGTAAGATGTTCGGAGTAACCCGGGTGATAAGCTACGTGCACAATCCGGAAAACATGGAGCTCTTTAAGGACTTCAGTATAGAAGCTTTCTGCCCCGTGTTGCTGGCCTTTGAGACTTTGAAAGGTTTGCTCGAGGAGATGAAATCGTGAAGGTGATCGTGGTTGGCGGAGAGAGGTTGGCATACCATTTTGCAAAACTTTTAATAGCCAAGGGGTATCGAGTGACCATAATCAACAAGGATCTGAATTTCTGCAAAGAGTTAAGCAAAAAGCTGAGAATACCCATCATCCATGGTGATGGCAGCAAGAGGCAGATTCTTGAAGAGGCAGAGATCATGCCAAATGATGTACTGGTCTCACTCACTCCGAAGGACCAAGACAACCTGGTGATAACCATGCTCGCCAAAGAAACCTTCGGCACCAAAAGAGTGGTAGCGCGAGTCAACGATCCGGAAAACAAGGAAGTTTTTCGAGCCCTTGGAATCACCAGCGTCAGTCCCACAGAATTGATAGCGGAAGTGGTCTCACAGTTGACGATAGTGGATGACATCAAGAGCTACTTCCCCATATCCAAAGAAGGAGAACTCACGGTGCTCGAAATAGCGGTGGACGAGTCCTCTCCAGTTGCGAACAAAAAGTTGAAGGATATCGATTTACCCCAGGAGAGTATCGTCGGCGCCATCTTTCGCAAAGGCTCGTTGATCATTCCAAGGGGCGAAACGTCGGTGCATGTCGGCGACAGACTTTTCGTCTTCTGTCACTCCAGAGTACAGTCTGAAGTGATGAAAGCGATCACGGGTGAGGTATAGTGGGGTACATCGAAACACTTAAACTTCAGTATAAAGTCATCTTTCATCATGTGGGGACGCTGTTCTCCTATTTTTCGCTGATCACCATGATTCCCGTTCTCTTTTGTTTTGCCTACCCACAAGAGTGGTCAAACGCGATCTATTTCGCCGAAACCGCCGTCATTTCTCTGTTCATAGGATTGTTGCTCAGGTATCTCTTTACACCACCGAAGAACACCCCCTTGACCATAAAAGAAGGAACCATCATCGTTCTTTTCACTTGGACTCTTGGCATATTCATATCCGCTCTTCCCTTCACCCTGTCCGGCACTCTCAACCTCTCTCAGGCGATATTCGAATCCACTAGCGGTTGGACCACTACCGGCCTGACTGTTGTTGACGTCACGTCCGTTTCCAAACTCATCCTCGTGTGGAGAAGTTTGACACAATTCCTTGGAGGTGCCGGCTTTGCCATCATTATGCTTTCAGCAGTTATAGGACCTTCGGGTTTTGGTCTCTACCACGCAGAAGGAAGAGTAGACAACATCATGCCCAACATCCGCACATCCGTTCGAATGATCTTGGTGATATACTTCACCTATGCTGCTGGCGGGTTAACAGCATATCTTCTGGCCGGCATGAACTTCTTCGATGCCTTCAACCATGCCCTCACTGCCCTTGCCACTGGAGGATTTTCCACGCGGGCGGGGAGCATAGGTGAATTCAACAATCCCGGCATAGAAGTTGTGACACTCGTTTTGATGCTGACCGGGGCCACGGGATTTGGAGTGCACTACACACTCTGGAGTGGTGACTTCAAACGCTTTCTGAAAAACGGAGAGCCGTGGATGCTGTTGACGATACTGCTCTTCTTCATCCCAAGCTTGGTCAAGGTGACCACTCGTGTTCTCTACCCCGCTGCGCCACTCCGAGTGGGTGTCTTCCAGGCGGTCTCTGCTCTCACAGGGACGGGATTCTCCACCGTTTCTTTCGATCGCTGGAACGACGTGGGTCTGTACCTGTTGACGCTCTTGATGATCTTCGGTGGAGGCATGGATTCTACGTCCGGTGGGCTCAAGCTCTTCAGACTTTACGTCCTCGCAAGGGCGATCTGGGCCCAGCTCACATCCTTCTTCAGACCGCGCACAACGGTAGAAACCATAATCTTGTACAAAGGCCAAAAGACCATAGAGTTCGATCTGAGACTCTTGAAAGAAATTTTGATAATCTTCAGTTTCTACTTCGCCTTCTACTGTGTGGGCGTGGGAGTGCTCGCCTCACACGGTTACGATCTTGCAGATTCTGCATTTGAGTATGCTTCTGCCCTCAGCACTGTGGGTCTTTCTGTTGGTATCACCCGTCCAGACATGCCCGGCCCGATCCTTTGGGTGGAAACGCTCGGTATGTTCATGGGCAGGCTCGAGTTTCTTGTAATCTTTTACGCCATCCTGAAATTGATACGAGACGTCAAAGCACTGAAGGAGGCAAA
>QNAP01000267.1 GCA_003641795.1 Thermotogae bacterium
CTCTAACGCTTTTTGAAGCTTGCAACACATGGTGGGTGTGCTTCGTGTTTTCGGAAGTTACTACCACAATTTCAACATCGTTTAAAAGTTCAGTGAGCTCATCGTAAAATGCGACATTAAGGCTTTTTGCGAACTCCATTCCCCTTTTCCTGTCGTCATCCCAAAGCCCTACGAATTCGAATCGGTCCTCGCTTCTAAGTATTTCAGCGTAACTTTGGGCATGCACATGCGCGGCCGAAATCATCCCCACTTTCATAAACCTTCCCTCACTTTCACGGCGCGTTTTTCAGTCGCCGATCGTATAGCCAGCAGCGAAATCTTAACAGCTCTTAATCCATCTTCTGCTGGTATCGCCACCGGCAGATCTTTTTCAACCGCGTCGAGAAAACTTTCCATCACCCGTGCGTAAGGGTTGAGAATGAATGGCGATTCCACTTTTCCCCCCTCTTCATCGAAGATTTTCAAAGGAGCAATCTGAGTGCTTTCAAAGGAAAGAGTACCCTTTGATCCCACAACTTCAACGGCCGTTTTAAACGGCGCATGTGGAGGATAAGCCCACGAACCTTCTATGTGCACCAATGCTCCATTTTCGAAAGCCAGGATAACGTAGCAATGGTCTTTAGAGATATTTTCAGAGTTGTCCAGCGACTGTGCTCTCACTTCGCGGATGTTCCCGAGGGTCCACACCCAGTAATCAATCTCGTGAATAGCGAGATCCAGTATCACCCCTCCACTCATTCTGAAGCTCTTGAACCACTGGGACCATCCTGGAAAGGGACCTCCCCTAAAACTCCTGGCTTCGCTGACGTTCCCAATTTCCCCACTCTTTATCCGCTCGTTTATTTCAGCATATTCTGGAAAGAAGCGGACCACGTGGTCCACCATGAGTTTCGTCCCAGTTTCTTTCACCTTGGAAACTATCCATTCGGCTTCTTCAAGAGTTCTTGCCAAAGGCTTTTCGCACAGAGTAGGTATGCGCTGTTCCAGTATTCTTTCAAGATAATTTCTCCTATAAGTGGTCGGAACGGCAAGGACAATCACATCCACTGATTCAAGGAGTTTTTCGAAACTCCCAGCAATTCCGCATTTATAAGTTTGAGCAAAAGATTTTGCCGCTTCAGGGTCGATATCGTAGACCATATGAAGAGTTCCCTTTCTCGTTTGATTCAGCGCCTCCGCGTGGATTTTACCTATGAAGCCAGCCCCCACAATTCCGACTCTTATCATCTTTTCACCTCTTAACGAAAAGTTTCCACTTCTCCCAATCCAAACCAGTGTTTTAGGATCAACCTGTATGCACCGCACACAGCGAAGTTCGTTCGCCCATCTGCGGTTTTGAAAAGCTCCTTCCTCTTTCGGGAAAACTTGACAAGGTTGTCTACGATCATTCCCAGAATTGTTGGTGCTCGCCTCACGCTTTCGCCATCGAATACAACCATCTCAGGATCCAGCGCGATTGTTATCACCGCGAGGAACTGTGCAACGGTTTCTGCGATTTTTTCAAGCTCTTTTCTTACGCTCTTTTTCTTGGTTTCCCTTTCAAGAAGTTCGAGGAGGTGTTCATTCGACTCTAAAGATTTATTCGGAAAGCATTTCTTTGCGAGACCAACGAGAGATTCTTCGGATATGACCCTTTCTAATTCCAAAAGTTCTCCTTTGAATGGAACCAGCACTTGTCCAATCTCGCCAGCCATTCCATCAAGTCCCTGGTGAAGGTTTCCACCCAGCACTATTCCGGCACCGATTCCGATACCCAAATAGAACGCTAAAAGATCGCTCACATTCCCAAACATCTGCGATGCGCCATAAGCCAGGAGGTTAGAGTCATTCTCCCAAAATGCGTTCACCCGCTTGTTTCGAATGTTTATCTGTTGAGGTAGAGCTTCGCTCTCCCAATGGTAAAACCTGCTCCAAATTATGCGGTTTTGGCGATGATCTATGGGGGCTGGAACGGAAAACGCTATCCCCAAGAAATTGTAAAACTCCTTGGCAAGCATTGGAGCGGTGATCTTTTCGACTCTCACTATAATTTCCTCTAAAAGTGAGGGGAAGTTCAAGCTTCTTGAAAAAGGAAACTCCTCTTCCAGTATCAAGTCCCCCGCCGTATCGAGTATGTTGATCCTGACGGTTTCATAACCTATCTGTACAACACCACAGAGGCCATATCTGTTGTTGATTCGAAGCAAGATGGGCTTTCTGCCGATATGCGCCTGACCCTTACCTTCTTCTACAACCAATCCTTCTTTTATAAGCTTGGACACGATGTCGCTTACTGAGGGAAAACTTATGTGAAGATCTTTGGATATGCGAGCCCTGGATATGGGAAGTTCGCTGGTGAGAAGGTAGTTAATGACACGCTTGTAGTTGAGATTACTGATTTTTTGAGAGATCCTTTTAGCTTTCGACGTAACCACTCCCATTTGTTTTTTAGGCTAAAAAAGTATAGCACGAAAGATGAAAGTTGTCAAGATAGAAAACAACCATTCAGAAGTTAGAAATACTCAACGTTTCGTCCCATGAACACTCTCGTTTTTGATCTCTAGTATTTCGCGGATCAATCTTCCACTGAAATACTGATTTTTGCGGGAAACCTTACCTTACCACAGTCTTACTTGTGAAGGGTTCTAGCCATTGTCGATTCAACCAGTGTAGGGTGTCTCAAAAATCAGAGTAACAACCAACAATCTCAGCGACCTTTTTGAGAGGGCGATTGTTCAGGACATTGAACATAGCATACAGGTTGTATAAAGAGGATTTCACATGGCAGAATGCTGTTGTGCTTCGCTTTTCCCTCGCTCGCACTCACAAAAGGGCGAGAGTGGCGAATCCCCCACGCTCACACAGCAAGCACTCGCTTTTTCCCTCGTTCACATCCACGAAACGACCCACGCGAAGATTCAGCGTC
>QNAP01000268.1 GCA_003641795.1 Thermotogae bacterium
ACTTTCTGCAATGTGAAAATCTCTGTCTCTTATTTTGCTCTCTCTCAGGCGGTAAATATCTGCGTGTCATGTGACAGCATGAAGCCTTCGTTTTGTACCCGCACTTGAGCACACAGCGGGATGGGAACAAGGACGAGCAAAGGCGTTATACTCAGAAGGGGTGATCGCTTGATAGTCGACGTTGCCATTGCTGGATTGCCACTTCACCGAACGTTTTCCTACACGTGTGAACATTCCGTTCCAATAGGGACAAGGGTGCTCGTCGATTTCAGAGGAAGACGATCCACGGCTTATGTGATCGGCGAAAGTGAAGCCCCTCCAAAGGATGTACGACTGAAAAATGTCGTTCGAGTCGTTGACTCTGAACCGCTGGTGAGCGAACGCGATGTCAAAGTCGCAATCAAGGTGAGCGAAGCCTTTCTCGCACCCATGGGTAAGGTTATGGATCTTTACTTCAGCGGTTTCGGAGAATTCTCAACGATCCAAGTGGTGAAGCAAACGGAGGACGATTCTGAAAGAAAGCCCGTGTGGGAGTGGTTGCAAACGCACGGTCTACATCGGGCGAGAAGGCTCGCCGCAGATGCAAAACTCCGTATCGAAGCAGTCCAGAAGGCCCCTCTTTCTTCAACAAAAAGGCGAAGATTGGTGGAACTAATTGCATCTATAAACGAGCTCGCTGGCTTGAAGTTTGGAGAAAAGCAAGCGAAGGTGATCAATTATTTGTCCATGAAGCCTTGTGAGGATCTACAGGTGCTTCTCACACGGCTTGGAGTGGAGAGAAGAACGATAGATTCGTTAGAAAAACGAGGAATAGTCAAAGTGAAAGAGGAAACCCTTGCCCCCTGGGTTGAGCAAAAGCGTGTGAAGCTCACAGCCGCTCAAAGGAACGTCAAAAACAGGATAGAAAGCGACTTCTACTCACCTCATCTCATAATGGGTGTCACGGGCAGTGGAAAGACAGAGGTGTACTTCGAATTGATCGAAAAGGTCCTTGCACAGGGAAAGAACGCGCTACTCTTGGTTCCAGAGATTTCTCTCACCCCTCAGATCATCGCACGGGTGCGTGGCAGATTTCCACAGGCAAATGTCTACCCATATCACAGTCACCTTTCAAAGCGAGAGAGGGCCCTTGTTTGGTGGAAAGCGGTGATAGGCGAATCTCGAATGATCGTGGTGGGAACTCGTAGTGCTCTCTGGATACCGATGCACGATCTTGGAATCGTTGTTATCGATGAAGAACACGATGAGAGTTACTATCAGACTGCCGAACCTTGCTACGATGCTGCCGTGGTGGCGAGAATCAAAGCCACCATCTATGGCATCCCTTTAATACTTTCGAGCGCTTCTCCCAGTCTCTCAACCTATCACGCAGCGATAGGGGGAGATATCAAGCTCCATAGGCTCAAGGAACGTCCAGTGGGATCGATGCCTCAGGTGAAACTGATAGATATGAGGCGGAAGAAGCCCGAGGAACGGATCATCAGTTATGAACTGTCAAGATCCTTAGAGAAAACACTCGAATCTGGCAAAGTTGCTCTGGTCCTCGCCATGCGGAAAGCTTTTGCAAACTACGTGGCTTGTGCGAGGTGCGGGTATGTCTTCAAGTGTCCTCGCTGTGATATAGGTCTTTCCTATCACAGAAGCGGCAAACTTCTCAAGTGTCATCACTGTGGGTATACTGTCTCATTGCCCGGTGTGTGCCCAGAATGTGGTTCAAAGGAGCTTTCATCCCGAGGTTACGGCACCGAGCGTGTGGAATACGAGTTGATCAGACGTTTTCCTACAGCCAGGATTCTACGATTCGATCGCGAGAACGTGACTTCACCGACGGAAACGGAACACCTCATCAAGGAAATCGTGGATGGGAACTGCGATATCGTGGTCGGTACCAGACTCATCAGCAAAGGTTTGGATGCGCCCAATGTTAATCTTGTGGCCGTAGTGGATGCTGACAGAAACCTCTCGATACCCTCCTTTTCTTCGAGGGAGACGCTCTTCCAGCTTTTGATTCAAATGAGTGGGAGAAGTGGTAGAAGAGACCATGGCGTTTCGTTGATTCAGACATTGGAGCCCGAGGATGAATTCTTCAAATTTGTGAAGGCGAACGACTACGAAGGATTTGCCCAGTTCGAAATGGAAAAGCGGCGTGTTTTTCGATATCCGCCGTTTTCCACTCTTATCCGCGTGATTGCTTCCTCACCGGATCCGCTCATTGCACGTGAGGCTTTGGGAAGACTGTCCAGCGAGCTTTTACAGATGGGATTGGAAGTCTTGGGGCCGACCGAAGCACCGCTTCCTAAGATACGAGGTGAGTACCGTTTTCACGTGATGCTGAAACTCGATTCCGCGAAATTCCAAGAACTTTCCAAAAGATTGGCAGATTTACTCGACAAGATCGAGGGATCTGGGATCAGAGTAAACTGCTTTGTGAATCCCCGAACGACGTTTCCATGAGGTCTTTCGGCACATTGTACGCAGATATTTACCGCCTGAGAGAGAGCAAAATAAGAGACAGAGATTTTCACATTGCAGAAAGTGGAGCACAACATGCTTTCTGCAATGTGAAAAAAGGAAGAGGTAGTGCATCCCACATGCTCACGCAGCTCGCACTCGCTTTTTTCCTCGTTTGCATCCACAAAACGACCCACGCGAGGATTCAGCGTCCTGCTTCAGCTTCGCTCTCATCCGCATCCATGCGGCCTCGAGGTCGTTTTGTTTGGATGCTCCCTCGGCGCTCGTGAGGCTGGGTGACCGTGAGGGATCCTGTTAAGCGATTCATGCGAAGAAACGGAGGTTTCACATTGCAGAAAGCTTGTCTTGCGAAGCGCCGAAGCGAGCACTCGTACAAACGGGCACCGAGCTACACGGATGTAGCGAGCATGAAGCTGAAACAGGATGTTGA
>QNAP01000269.1 GCA_003641795.1 Thermotogae bacterium
ATTTAAATACAGGGAGTTGCTGTTTGTACTGACTCAGAGAGAGATACAGATACGTTACAAACAGTCAGTACTGGGCATAGCCTGGGCGATCATTCAGCCCCTGGCCCTGATGCTGATGTTCACACTTGTCTTCTCCGCTCTACTGAAGATACCGAGCGATGGAGTGCCGTACCCACTGTTCGTGTATAGTGCGCTGCTGCCATGGACATTCTTCTCCAACTCGCTCAACCGGGCCATCCCCAGCCTGGAGACGAACGCACAACTCATCAAGAAGATATACTTCCCGAGAGAACTATTCCCAATGTCTGCGGTTTTTGCAGCCTTGGTCGATTTTGCCATTGGCGCGGTAATCTTCTTGGGCATGATGTTCTATTATGATGTACCTTTTACTGCAAACCTGTTGTTCTTGGTGCCAGTGCTGCTGATACAGATGGTATTCACTTTAGGCATATGCTTCTTCGCTTCGGCGATAAATGTCTATTACAGGGACGTGAAATACGCTCTGCCGCTGCTCATACAGATATGGATGTATGCATCGCCTATAATCTATCCTGTGAGCCAGGTCCCTGAGAGATTGCAGACCTTTTACTTTCTGAACCCGATGGCGGGCATCATCCACAGCTACCGCAGCGTCCTGGTAAAGGGAATAGCACCAACGGACTACTACTTGGCCATAGCCGCAGCGGGAGCGGTGGTGCTTTTCCTGCTGTGCTATTTCTATTTCAAGCGCATCGAGATGGAGTTTGCCGATGTGGTCTGAGACGGCAAGGGGAGTTGATTGACTGAGTGACAGCCGTAACCGTTGACAGCCTTTCAAAGAGATATCGAAAGGGGCAGTTTGGGTACCGCACCTTGCGGGAAGACCTCTATGACCTGACAGGCAGGTTGGTACGACTCGCTGCGAGGGAGAGAGGCGGAGAGAACTATATCTGGGCATTGAAAGACGTCAGCTTCGAGGTGAAGAAGGGTGGGAGGCTCGGCATTATTGGCCCAAACGGTGCCGGCAAAACAACGCTATTGCGCTTGCTCGCGGGCATAACCAAGCCCACAGAAGGCAGGATATTGGTGAATGGAAGAATGGGGGTGCTCATTGAGCTCCAGGCGGGGTTACATCCCGAGCTGACAGGGCGCGAGAACATATTTCTCAACGGGGCCATTCTGGGTATGAGCAGGGCGGAGATAAGAAGGAAGTTCGATGCAATCGTTGATTTCGCTGAACTGGGACCGTTCATTGAGACGCCTGTGAAGCGGTACTCGAGCGGCATGCTCGTGAGGTTGGGGTTCTCGGTAGCGGTGCACATCGACCCTGAGGTACTGGTCGTCGACGAAGTGCTGGCCGTAGGCGATCTTGCCTTCCAGTCAAAGTGCCACACGAGGATGGCAGAACTCCAGTCATCGGGGTGCGCGCTGGTCTTCGTATCGCACAACATGTTTGCGGTACAACACGTTTGCCAACAGGTCATCTGGCTGCAGGACGGTAGGATTGCCCTGCACGGTTCGCCAGGAGAGGTCTGCACTGCATACTCCAACCATATGCTTTCGTCGCAAGTCGTTCGGGCTGGTTCCGAGCAAGACAGGGGATTCGTCAAGGCAAACCGTCTGGGAAGTGGCGAGGTGCGCTTCTCCAAGGTGGAGACTCTGGATGACGAGGGTAACCAGGTTGAACAGATCAGAATTGGTGAACCGTTGAGGATCAGGGCGGAGTTCGAGACTCGTACGCGGGTACCTGCACCGCGGTTTCTGGTCTACCTCAAGGACGTGCAAAAGAATATCCTGATTGCGGCATCGGACTCTCAGCTGTCCGGTTTGCCAGAAGTCCTGCAGTCTGGCGGCGTTGTGGACTGCAGGTTCGAGTCGGTTCCTCTTAGGCCAGGTGCCTATGGCTTGCATCTTGAGATTAAACGGTGGGGTGGTCAAGCTTACGATGTGTTCATCGATACGATGCCGCGCTTTGTAGTCAAAGGATCCAGCCCGGATCCGGAGCGAGCGTTTGTGCAGGGTCAAGCTGATCTGGTCTGGGTCAAGGCTACCATGAAAGTGGATCTCAACGCGGAGTAGAGGTTCTTCCGGTTGGCAAGGATGGGTCAAGAAGCAGACAACGTGGTGCTGATTACCATCGACAGCTTGAGAGCGGATCGCTTGAGCCGTTGCGGCTATCACAGGGAAACCACGCCCCGGTTGGATGAGCTGTCCAGAGAAGGGTTCTTGTTTGCCAAAGCTTTCTCGAACAGCTCCTGGACCGTGCCGTCTTTTTCATCCATCCTGGCGTCCTCTTACCCGCTCGAGTATCCGTTCGGGCTTCATCTGTCGCCTGAAAGGCTTGTCTTACCCGAGGTGCTCCGCGACCACGGGTACACGACGGCGGGCATCAATTGTCTGCCGTACCTTTCCCGTTTTTTCGGCTACGACAGGGGATTTGACACGTTCGAGGACTTCCTTTATGGCGACTACGGGGTTCAGGAAGTAATCGGCGAGGTAGGGGGTGGCTTTGCGGGTGCCGCAGCGGGTCGAGTGAATTCTGTTGCCAGAGTTGCCCGAGAAGTCATGAGCCGGGTTCCAGTTTCGGGCCTTCTGCGCTGTGGCCTGGAGGCATCGCGCTCTAAGCTCGTTGCACGAAGGCAGCGCAGGTGGCATGTGACTCAGTTCAAGAGACTCGCGAGCATCTGTGGGAAGCACGCGAGCGCTTCGGTGCTAAACGAGGCTGCGCTGTCGTGGCTGAAGGAGAATGCGCATCGCAATTTCTTCCTGTGGATACATTACGTGGACGTTCACATACCCTACAAACCCAGTTCCGCCTATATGAGGCGGGTCAGAACTTCCCCACCGCGAGAAAGAGAAGTGCGGGCCTTGAACGAGAAACTCTTCAAGTACAGAAGCACTTATGACAAGGCGGTCGAG
>QNAP01000270.1 GCA_003641795.1 Thermotogae bacterium
CTCCAAGATCTGGATCATCGTGAAAACGTCCTCAAGCCTCGGAACGTTGTGAAGGATCGTCTCACCTTTCACGACGGGTACCGCCGCCAAAATTGGAAGTGCCGCGTTTTTGGCACCACTAACTTCCACATTCCCAGAAAGTTGCACTGGGCCTTCCACTACGAAGCTGCCCATTGCTTTAACCTCCAAATCCAACGGCGACTTACTTTGAATTCGAAAAATCCGAGAGAAACTCCTCAACGGTCGTTTGAGACTCCGGGTAGTGCGTGGAGCGGATATCGAAATCGACGCCTTTGAATTCGGCCTTTAACGGTTCGAGTTTATCGCGAATCCTGGAAACGATGGAATTCATAACTTCTTCTTGGATCTCTGTAAGGACAACGGCGAAGGCATCGTCAGCAACTCTGCCAACGGCATCCATTGGCACTCTAACAACCTCTTTTAAGATCTTCCCAAACTTCATCAAGAGACGCTTCAATCCTTCCTCTTTCAGATGATCCTGCAATTCGCTGTAATTGCGGAGTTTTATCAGCACGACACCGTAAGATGTTCCCTCTTCAAAAGCCTTTTGATGAAAGTAAACCAAGAATTTGCTGAAATGATCCTTGCTGAAAACTCTCGATACCGGATCTATCACCCGGCTGGTGCCGAGTTCTCCCATAAAATCATCGTAGGTCTGAAGTTCCGCCTTGATAAGCTCGCTGTACTGCTCAAGAAGCGACTCGAGTTCCCTTTCTCGCTGTTTGCACACCTGTAATTCATCTTCCAGTTGCCGTACCTTCAACCTGAGTTCTTCGAGCTCGCTCAAGATACCACACTCCTCGTCTTTCTTCTATTTTTCTACTATCACCTCATAGCTCAGCTCCACCGCTTTCTTCAGCATGGCCGAAACTGAGCAGTACTTTTCTTGAGAGAGTCGCACAGCCTTCTCCAGTTTGTCTTTGGGCAGATCTTTGCCTTTGAAAACGTACTTCAAATTGACCTTTGTGTACACCTTTGGATGTTCTTGAGCTCGTTCGTATTCACAGAGAAGCTCCAATTGGTAGTCCTTCACTCTCATCTTCTCCAAAATCGAAACTACGTCCATACCTGTACAACCCATCAAAGCGATCAACACGTGTTCCATAGGACGAGCTGCCGTGTTGGTTCCACCCACCTCAGCCGAGCTGTCAAGAAAGACATCATGACCGGATGGCGTTCTCGAATAAAACCTCATGCCTCCTAACCAACTGAGCTTCATTTTTCCCACATTCACTCCTCCTTTCACGTTCCGTAGACTGCCGCGACAGCGTTAAGGAGCTCCTCGTTGTCGAGGAGTTCTCCTGTACCTCTAACAACGCTATATTCCGGTTCAGAAATGACAATAGTTTCGATGCCAGTCTTTTCACTAATGAGTCTATCGAGTCCCCTGAGCTTCGATCCTCCACCCACCAGATATACACCCTCGTTCATTATGTCCGCCGCGAGTTCAGGAGGGGTCCTTTCGAGCACTCCATGGATGCCTATTATCAACGTCCTCAGGATTTCTTTCAGTGCTCGCATCACATCTTCCGAATTCAAGGTGACTTTCTTGGGCAAGCCTGTTACAACATCCCTACCTTTGACATCCATTTCCAGGTCTTCTTCGTTCGGATGCGCTTTCCCTATTCTTATCTTGACCTCTTCCGCGCTGCTTTCACCGATGAACATCTGAAACTGTTTGCGAACGTACTTGATTATCATCTCGTTCATGGAATCGCCAGCAACTCTCAGCGATTCTCCCACAACCACTCCACCAAGGCTTATGACCGCGATATCCGTTGTTCCACCACCTATGTCCACTATCATGTTACCTTGAGGTTTGGTTACATCGATACCAGCACCTATGGCGGCAGCTATGGGTTCCCTGACGACATACACCTTGCTCGCTCCAGCGTTCATGGCTGCCTCCACCACGGCTCGATGCTCCACATTGGTTATTTTAGTGGGTACTCCTATAACCATATTCGGCTTGAAGAAACCAAATCCCGGCTTCGTCCTCTTGATGAAACTGCGCATGACTTCCTCAATAACGCTGTACTCGGCTATAACCCCATCCTTCATGGGTTTTACCGCCAATATCTCTTGGGGGGTTTTGCCGATCATCTCTTTGGCTTGCTGGCCAATGGCGATGATCTTTCCTGTCTTCTTAGAGATGGCCACATATGAGGGCTCGTATATAACTACACCTTTTCCTTTCTGATAAACCAGGAAAGTTGCCGTACCGAGGTCGATCCCCAGATCTCCCTTTCTCAAGGTCGCTTCTCTCCTTTCAAGATCGTTTTCACAAGCCAATCAGCCAGACGATTCTCCTCTCGCGGAATCCAACTCACCCGAACTGATCGAAAACCCAGTAACCGAGCTTTCACTTGCCGATACAGGTCCTTCAAATTCCGGCTTTTGACCCTATACTCACCTCTGAGCTGTTTCACCACGAGTTCGCTGTCACAGAATATCTCTACATGCTCTACAGGATATCCACTATCCTTCAACCATTTCAAAGCCATATCTAAAGCCTTGTACTCCGCGAAATTGTTGGTTTTGCTCCCGAGCGCTTCCCCATGGAGGATCAGCAAATCGTCTCCTTCATATACAACAAAACTGGCGGCTGCTTTTCCAGGATTGCCGCTGGAACCGCCATCTGTAAAAATTCTGAGAGATCTTCCCAAGCCCATCTGGCGTGCCTGGCGGGAGTCGAACCCGCAACCTCTGGATCCGGAGTCCAGTGCTCTGTCCATTGAGCTACAGGCACCCCTTTTGTTTGATTATATCACTCAATGGCACATGACACGCAGACATTTACCACCTGGGAACGAACAAGATAACGGTTCGAGTTTATCCACCCACATAACGGTGATGAATTTCTTATGTCACACAGC
>QNAP01000271.1 GCA_003641795.1 Thermotogae bacterium
AAATAAATATTTATTCGATTCTCTAAAAATTCGACCTCTTTATCAATGTCAATATGGATCAAATCCCGAAAGTTGTTGTCATTAATCTCCATTTCGTCCACATAAACAGTTAATCCATTCTGAACTTCTCCATTACATGCCATCAAAATCTGCGATTCCCTCATTTTTGCAGATAACCCGAACTTCTGAGTGAAGTGTTCCAATCCATACCGAACAAACGGGTCATCGGCTCTACAGTGAAACGTTATCATATTTTTTCCTTATATTCATAAAAACTCTCCGGATACCTTTCAATGAAATCTACCATCCACGCTGTCACATCTATTTTATCACTTAAAAGCCTCTCTCTCTTTTTTCTCCATTCGTTCTTTGAATTTTTATCCTCTAAGATGCTTATCGCTTTTTCTAATGCCTGGTTCTGATCCGGGTAGAAATAAAGCAAACCGTATTTATCCCTGAGCTCTAAGAAGTTCCCGCTGAAATTGCCCGTTGCTATTCCTTTGGACGTAGATTCTATATGTATCGCTGGCGTTCCCAATATTGCCGCTTCTGCCGCCATCGTGCCTCCTTCGCCTATATAGAGATCAGCATAATAGAGGAGGGAGTGAACTTTCTCTGGAGGGATGGTTATTTTGTATTTCTCTAATTTAGCGTCGAGTTTACGTTCTGAGGTGATGAAAACATGTCCATACTTTTCAAGACATTTAATAAAATCCAACTCTGCTTGTTTATCAATTCCTCGCAGACCAACATCGTGAGAAGCACTCCAGGAAATGAACCGGAGGATGATGAAGGCGTCACGTCTTGATATGCCCGCCTCATCAAGAACTGACGGGTCAGGCTCAAAGTAGTTCGGATGTAGATACGCGAGCTCGTGGTATCCATTGTATCGAACCTGTTTCTCTCCCAAATCCTTTAGAAAACAGGAAGGTGTGCATATCACGGTAGCGAGTGGGAAAGTTAATTTATTAGCTAATTTTGCATTTTCTGTGTCAGTGAACACGACAGATGGTTTACGTATGACTTTTCCAACAAACGAAATATCATTACCCCCACATCCTATTAAGATCGTTGGCTTAAATTCATTAATTATATTGAATAGAGTTACATATATCATCAATCTATCTATAGGCTTCCAAAACAACCTTGAGCGATATTTAGGGAAGAGCTTGTAGTTAAGGCCATAATTATTCAATAACGAAAGTGTTACATCTTTATTCCTTGCCATCACTTCTACTTCATGTCCGCGTTGTTCTAAGAGTCTAATGGCATTCTTAAACAGATGAACGTGTGCCGGATGTCCTATGCTGACTAATATCCTCATTTTCTCTCCCTTTTTCTCTTACCATCCCCTATCAAAAACATGCGATCTTTTCTTTTTATTAAATAAAGCCATAAAACCGTCTAATATTGTTGCTAATGCCGGACCTGGATCATTGAAAGAAAGAATAGCATCGTTCACGTTGTTAAAAGTGAAAAATTCTGGTAACTTTTTGAATTTACTGTCCGTACTTAAGAAACAAAGGATGTCGTAAATAAAATAACGCCATTTTATTCCGAGTCTGTAGCTTGTTACAGGTTCGATATCATCTTCTAATGCCATCTTATAAAGCAAATACGGGAAATCAACACCAGAAGCTATCGCTAAACTTAAGGGGTCCCAAAAACGGGGATTTATTTCAAGTAGTTTTGGCATTTTATCTCGTTTATCAAAAAGGAATTCAACTTCTGCTACGCCATACCAGTTTAACGCCTTTAGTAGTTTTAATGCGTATCTTTTAACATCTGACCGTTCAACACTTTCGGCGAATGCGGTAGGCCCTCCTGTTATTGGATATTGTCTAATCTTCTTAAGCACAAATACTGCTCTAGGCTCAGAGTATTGATTAAACAAAGCAGATACATTATATGCGGACCCTGTATGTGGTATGTATTCTTGTACCATGACTGCACCGTACTTACTCTTTACCATAGTGTACTCTTGTATAAATTTCTCTGGTGAGTCAACATACACAATGCCTCTTGAGCCTGAACTTTCTCTCGGTCTAACTAGCACTGGAAATTCAAACTCACTTATCACTTTATTTATATCCCCGTGGATCCCTTCAATAAACGTTTTGGGACAAGGTATGTTATTATCAATTGCTACCGATACTGTTTGTCCTTTGTCCCGGCATTTCATTACAATATCATAATCGGGTATAGGAATTTTAGTGAACTTGGCAAATTTATCTTTGTACTTCGAAAAAAGAATTGTTGCAGCATCCCGCACAGGGATTGTTACTTTATATTTTTTTGCTCTTATTAAATCATACATTCTTGACAAAAAAAGGTTTGGATATTCTTCTGGAGAAGGATAAATTATACGCTTTTTTGCATATATAGAGAAAAAAGCTGGATTTATTACTTTATCATTACCAACAGTAACATCTATTTTCTTTTTGCCAAGAGACCTTACAATAGCAACCGATGCTTTTGATCGTCCATCTGTGACAAGCACTGAATTATTATACATTTTGCCCCTCACTCTTGCTATTTATCAGAAACGCTCATGTCCGTAAGTCATCGGAGTAAAAATCCTCATTGTAACAAAGCGATATTACGGTTAGTTACACCGTAACCGGCGCTCTTTCCTGTATTCTGTCGTTCTATTTTTGCAGCCCGACGAAATGTGGGGATGAGCGTCTATTGTTTCGTTATCTGCGTAAACACCACCATAAGGTGCAAAAGGAACAGAAACGAGCTTCTTACCAAAAATCATGCTTTTCATTAAGAACAGTGGCAACACACCCTTTATCTCACCGTTCTCTTTCGCAACTAAGTAAATGGGTTTGTGTTTGTACGTCTTTTTGACCACATTCCTCCACCCGAGTTGATGATAGAAAGTGGAACTG
>QNAP01000272.1 GCA_003641795.1 Thermotogae bacterium
CATGCATGCATGAAGCTTAGCGGAGGATAAAAAATAGGAGGGAAAAGAAGAAAATGGAAATGGGAATAAATAGAATTTTGAGCACGTGGAGCTGTTTTGGAAGGAACCCGGCGCTCGCAATGAGGGTATTGATCGTTACGGCAGGCGCGACCATGCTGCCTTCTAATCCTAATCCTGTGCGCTATGTGCTGGAATTAGAAAAGAACGGATATTTAGAAGATACCCGTACCTTAGCGATGGGGACGGCGATGTTGCAGGTGCTACTATTTTTTTCGCTCTATATGCTCTTTTCTCTGACCTACGGCGTGCTATGGTTTTGATCAAGCTGGCTAAGAAATTAGGGGGATAAGGAATAAAAATGGGACGGAAGCATTTATTTGGCATTCTTTATGTATGCCTTACGGTGAGTGTATTGGCAGAAGTCGTTAATTTCCACGGGCATGACTTATGGCAGACAATCCCGGGCTTCAGTGCCCTATATGGTTTTATCGGCTGCATCTTCATCATCGCTGCCTCAAAAGCACTTGGACATTACTGGCTTCAAAAAGAGGAGGATTATTATGATTGAGTGGCTGCATCCGGGACTTATATTTATCTTGGGCGCTCTTCTGATACCGGTCTTAAAGGGTAAGTGGAAACAGATATATCTGCTTTTGCTGCCGATAGCGGCGCTTATAGACCTTCTGTATATGAGTAAAGGCGTATTCTGGCGTCTTCCTCTTCTGGAATACGAACTCGTATTTGGCAGAGTTGACCAATTGAGTCTGGTTTTTGGGTATGTATTTGTTATCGCCGCTTTTTGCATGACGCTTTATGCACTGCACGTAAAGGAGGACGGGCAGCATGTATCTGCCTTCCTCTACGTTGGGAGCACACTGGGAGTAGTTTTCGCTGGTGACCTTTTTACTTTATACCTGTTTTGGGAAGTGATGGCTTTTTCTTCGCTTTTCCTTATCTGGTATCGCAAGACGAAGGCATCCTCGGAAGCGGGATTCCGATATATCATGGTACATATTTTTGGTGGTATATGCCTGTTAGCAGGTATTATTTTACATCTGCAAAACACAGGGTCTATTGCTTTTGACTCTTTTAATTGGGGAACGGGCTGGGGTTATTTATCCTCTTACTTTATATTCCTTGGGTTTCTTATAAATGCCGCCGTGCCCCCTTTACATGCCTGGCTGTCTGACGCTTACCCGGAAGCCACGGTTACGGGAGCTGTATTTTTGACTGCATTCACGACAAAAAGTGCGATATACGTGTTGATAAGAGGTTTCCCGGGTGTTGAGCTCCTGATATGGTTAGGGGCTATCATGGCGATATATGGGGTCATCTTTGCAGTGCTTGAGAATGATGCGAGAAGACTTCTTGCCTACTCTATCATCGGTCAAGGTGGATATATGATAGCTGGTATTGGAATAGGAACGGCAATGGCGATAAATGGTTCAATAGCTCATGCTTTATGCTGTGCTCTTTATATGGCGTTGCTATTCATGGGTGCGGGAGCAGTGCTTGAGATGACAGGGAGAAGCAAGTTCAGCGAATTAGGTGGTCTTTATAAATATATGCCCCTCACTTTCTGGCTTTACATGATTGGTGCTTTCTCCATTTCTGGTTTCCCGCTGTTCAGTGGGTTTGTGAGTAAGACGATGGTTGTTGAATCGGCAGCCTTAATGCATCAGCCTCTTGTATGGCTGTTCCTTGAGGGAGCCGCAATCGGAACGTTCCTCGTCGCCGGTCTAAAACTTCCCTATCTTACTTGGTTTGCGAGAAAAGATAAGAGACCAATAGCAGAGGCGCGGGAGCCACCTAAAAATATGCTCGCAGCAATGGGTATTACTGCATTTCTATGCATTTTTATCGGTGTGTATCCGCAAGCCCTTTACGGGATACTTCCTTATTCCCTGGATTATGCCCCTTACACCGCAACGCATATAATAGGAATGAGCCAGCTCCTTCTGTTCACGTTTGTTGCATTCTGGATGCTGAGAGGAATGCTTCATGGTGAGCGAACAATCACGCTCGATACCGACTGGTTCTATCGTATATGGGGCAGGAAATTTATATGGTTCTGCGAGAAACCGTTGTTAAATTTTGCGGATTCCGTGGATGATAAAGTGCGAAGAATTGCAGATTCCTTTGTTTGGTTTAGCAAGAATCCGTCTGTGGCATCAAGAATAATGTTGCTTACGGCAAGCACGGTGCTGCTTAAGCCATTCAATCCGAATCCGGTGTATATGCGCTATGCACAAGATTTGGAAGAGCTCAGGAGGTTGTATCCCGGGGAGGTGCACCGCGTGGCAATAGGAAGTGGCGTGCTACTGGTGCTCTTGTTTTTCACGCTATACCTGGTTATTTATTTGACTTATGGTGTGCTGTGGGTGTAATTGGAGCAAACAGGTGATAGATGGGAGGTTTTAGGTATTAGGTATTTGGCTTAAAGGATACTTAGAACTAGAAAAAGTTTCGATCGAAATCCTTCTTTTTAATGATACTCATGCATCTGCATAGATATATCGGAAAAGTATATAAGACACAAGTTACTTATATGTTATTGGTGACACCAGTGGTGAAAGTGTCGCGAAATAGGGAAAAAGGAGGTAGAAAAAGAGGGAAATGAGAATAAAAAAAATTTTGAGCTCGTGGAGATGTTTTTGTAAAGACCCGGTACTTGCAACGAAGATACTGGTGAATATGGTCGGTGTGACAGTGCTGAGACCTGTTACTCCTCCGTACATGCGATATAACCTGCGAGGTTTAGAAATGCCAAAAGAAGAATGCCAGGAGGATATCCGTACTTTAGCGGTAGGGACTGCGCTGTTGTATTCGATTGCTTTCGTTGCGGCATATTCGCTCATTTATCTGACATACGGTGCGCTGTGGCTTTAGG
>QNAP01000273.1 GCA_003641795.1 Thermotogae bacterium
ACTGAAAAACCCTGTCACCGCAGCGGAAAGGGAGACAGACCCCCACGGCTCATGCAGGAGAATCATCAACGAGAGACTCAAAGAATATGAAATTCTCTTTGATGAGATAGATGACCTTGTTGTTCTCGCTGTCCCTGGGGTGGAAAAGATAAGGGAATGGAGAAGGCTGCAGGAAGAGAAATTAAGAAAGGAGACAGGAAACGGTATGACACCAAAAGAGGTTGACAGGTTTGTTGATTATTATATTCCTTCGACCATCAGATATGTTTTCCCCCTCAGGAACGACCCGAGGCGGGCATCGCTTGTCTTTTTGGTGGGGCAGAACCATAATATTGTGGGGGTTTACGGGCCGGGGGCAGAACAAATATAAGTCCTGTTGTGTCACAATTATTGTATGAGGGGCTCTTACTACAGAAAGACGCTGAAGAATGTTGTAAAAATCTACAGGGCTCTTAAGAGGGCACACAAAGAGAACCGGGGTCCCATGACTGTTTCTGAAATCGCCAGGGAGACGGGCCTGCATAAATGGACGGTCTCAAGGACACTGGATGTCTGGATGGGCCCTTTTGTGGAGAGCGTTGTCCTTGAAGAATTAGAGGATGTTGGTCTGAGGGTGAAGCTCGTCAGAATAGCTAACCCCGATCTGACAGAGGAGCAGATTATTAGGGGGGTGGGTGTAAGGGTTTAGGTGTTATATGATATCCAAGGCGTCACAGAAATCGCAGTGGAGTTGTTTGTTGTGCTAACGAGTTTAGGTGTTATATGATATCCAAGGCGTCAAGCAGGCTTTCCATTTCTATCCAGTTTTCATCATCATACCTCTCTGCTTCTGCGTCCTCTGCTCTTAAAAACAGCCAGCGGTTTCCCGGGGCTTTCCATGCCAGAAAACCAATCGCGCCCGCCCTTTCACACCATTCCCTCAGCTTTTGAAGTTTGTTCTTGTCGAGTTTTGGTTTGTTTTTGTGTGCCTTTATCTCAAATCCCAGTATCAGTCCCTTTTTCATCGCTATTATATCAACAGGTGTTAGCGTGCCCCCGCTTGATGCTATTCTTCCGCAGGAGAAGCCCTTGAAGTTCAGGAAATGCAGCAGCTCGCGTTCGCTTCTTGCTCCTTTCAGATAAAGGTGTTTCATTTTATCATGAATATTTGGGTGTGTGGGTTTATATGTTCTATTATAACGGCGTTATATCCCTTAGGCCATCTGTGTGTCTGGCAGTTAATTTTATATGTCTATTCAACAATTATCGAACATGAATAGCATGACTGACGAATTCGAGCTGGCGAAAAACAGGCTCGCCAAAGACATTGTTGGTGAGGTTGTTCTGTCTGATAACCCCGAAAAGGTTATCAGAAAATGGAGGGAGATATTCAAGATATCACAGAAAAGACTGGCAAACGAACTAAAAATAACATCTTCTGTTGTTTCCGATTACGAGTCTGGTAGAAGAAAGTCTCCCGGTATAAAAATGGTCAAGAAGCTTGTTAATGCACTGCTTAGCATAGATTCCAGCCGGGGCGGCCGCGTCATAAGAAGCTTTGCCAAACCAGACCGCCCGGCAGACCTGTCAAACGCGATAATAGACATAAAGGAATTCAGTGAAGGGATGGATATAGGCAGGTTCTGCAAGCAGATAAACGCGGTGGTTGTGACGAAACACACATCAGGAAGAGAGATTTACGGCTACACGGTGATAGACTCTCTCAGGGCCATAACGGAGCTGTCGTTTCCGGAGCTCATACGGCTTTACGGCATAACAACACAGCGTGGCCTTATATTCACAAGGGTTTCCACGGGAAGAACCCCCATGGTTGCCATAAAACTGACGGACCTTCATCCGGCGCTGGTTGTTCTGCACGGTCTGGCCACGGTAGATGGTGTTGCCATGAGAATCGCAGAGGCAGAAAACATACCTCTTGCTGTGTGCAGGCTGGAAAGAGCAGAAGACATCATAGAGAAACTCAGAGAGATTTAGTGTTACCTGACCCGCATGCTCTTGCAGGTTACCGAGCCTCCTTTTATCTCAACTATACCATATTTCCCGTTAAAGACACACCCCGGATAAAAAACAGTGGTTTCCCCTATGCTGTCCAGCCCCGCTGCCTCGTGTATATGTGCAGATATTGCAAGAAGGGGCTGTTTTTTCTCTATGAACTCTCTTATGGCCCGCGAACCCACGTGCTTTCCTGTGGCTGCAAGGTCAAGTTTCGTGTCCTTTGGGGGGTTGTGCACAACCAGTACAAAGTTGTTTTTCTTTACCTGCTTTCCAAGCCTTTGCAGTTCCTCCCGTGTTTCCTCCTCGGAGGGCTCGAATGTTGTACCGAACGGTGTCGGCGCACCACCGAACCCAAGAAAAACATGTCCCTTTATGTCCCTGACCCTTGCGTGCAGGTTTGTCTCATATTCCTTGAACAGCTCGAGAATTTCATATGGGTCGTGGTTGCCTGGGACACACAGTGTTGGTATTCCAAGGGAGAGTATTTTCTGCAACACCATATCGGCAACATCCATCTGAGAGAATCCCTCCGGGATATTGAACATGTCCGTAAAGTCCCCCGGGCACAGAATGAGGTCTATCCCCTTGGTATTTATTTTGTCTATCACACTGCCCGCTTTTATGAATTCCCCGTGTATGTCAGCGAGTACCAGTATTTTCATCTTATCACACAACTGCCTTTATTTTTAATGCTTGTCTTTTTATATGTGTTGTTTCTTTTGTCCAAGACCCCTGTTTCATATGGAAACACAATATTATTGTTTGCAATAAAAATAATGATAATATAACACTGTTATATAATAAACACACATACAGAAACATAACATATAAAGTTTTCCATAAGAAACACAGGTCTAAGGGGGCTGTATCTCCATAGGAAATATAC
>QNAP01000274.1 GCA_003641795.1 Thermotogae bacterium
GGTACCCAGGTATGGAGCGGTATGAACGCGGCGTTTACTCCTATCCCTAAAAGCAATAAGAAGTACCCTATACCCGGTTCTATCGGTCCTACTGTAATGGAGCCCCCCGAACTCGTATAATGAATTAGTATTCCCGCAAGAATGGCACAACCTGCAAATATGTGATACAAAATATAACGCATCCCTGCATTTATTGAGCGCCTTGTACGTTCATACCAGATTAACCCAAGCGAAGAGAACGACATTATCTCACAGAAGATAAATAAAGTGAAGAAATCCCCGGCAAATACCGCTCCTATCGCACTGCCCATATATAACAGCCCACATACATATTGTCCCGCTTCCTTTATCGTGCTAATCCCGTATATTATCGCGCCACCACCCGCTAACGCGAATATATACCCCATTATCAGGCTTAGCCTATCAGCCTGCAAAAGTGTCAACTCTAATCCTGAGAAAATGGGCAA
The DNA here is from genome assembly GCA_003641795.1 of Thermotogae bacterium. Taxonomy (GTDB): domain Bacteria; phylum Thermotogota; class Thermotogae; order UBA12178; family UBA12178; genus UBA12178. The sequence goes on from QNAP01000274.1 coordinate 468, forward strand.
TACCCAGCCTGTCTGAGGTCTTATCAGCGCAACACACACCAAGCCAAAAACCGCTAAGGCAACGAGAAAAATCTTCCTCACTTTTCCCTTTCCGAGCAGAGGAACCAATGCAGCTCCTAAAAAATAGATAAGAAAAGGCGGTATATCGAACTCAATCATCTTGTTTCCCCTCCCTTTGTATTAGTGACAGTATCTTACCCGTTATCACGAAAAGTCCTACCCCTATCGCTCCGTACAGAAATCCTTTAAAAAGTTCTGAATACTCTGTATGGATCACAAATGCGAATATCGCTGATATTACTAATACCGCACATGCAATCATTACCAGCAATCCTTTCTGTACTTTTCTATCCACCTCTATCCCACCCTCAAATTTTATGTTGTATATAACGTAACTAGACTTTGTCATTTTATTAATAAAGCTATTTAATTTTATACATTTCCCAACCCATTATTTCAAATTAGCCGCAAACAGTATTCTCAGTTTGGTTTGCTCTTCCGAGACTTTCCCCTTCCCCGTCGGGACTTCGAGAAAACTGGCCTTTCTCTAATCCCACTCCTTTTTTATTTTTTAAAATCTAAAGCCTCGCCATAAGAAAATAAAAAGATTAAAGGGTTGGAGATGACAGACCTCCAATCCCTATTCCCTGCTCGTCTATCACACCCACAGCACTCCGTGTGTCAGATAAATAATCAGATACAGCGTGAAAAGCACGAGTGCTAGCAGTACGGCAGTACCTATCGCCACTTTCGGCACTTCTCCGGGATATAACCTCTTGAGTTCTTCTAAATCACGCGCATATCGCATATATGTGGGATTGAACGGTCTCGTTACCACTGCCCCTATCATAACCACCATTATTCTTGACGCCGCCGTTGGATTCCTGCTGAACCAAACGACTGCATCAGCGAGTTTCAGCAAGCCTTTATCTATGAAATTCGCAACTGTCACCAATGGCTGTTCACAGAACCATATAAATCCTCTTCCTGCCTTCCGGTAAAGGTAGTCTATATCTCTCGTTACTCTCTCGTGTGGCGAAAACAAGAATTGCAACGTGAAGAACCCTACCGCGGTCATCAGCAGTAACTCCAGCGTGCCTATTGTATGCCCCAGTGCGTACGGATTAAAATGCATCGCTATCTCTTTATAAGGAAGTATGCTGTAAAGGGCTTGCGGGTACACACCGAGGGCAACGCAAAGGAAAGCTGTAACGCTCATGGGGATAAGCATGAGCAGAGATACTTCTTTCGCTTCTATTTCATCGTTTCGCCTGAAAAAGGTGAAATAAGTGAGTTTTAAGAAAGACAGGAACGTGCCTACCGAACCCACGATCAAAGCGAGTGCAAGGATGTGCATCCCCTCCAACTCCGCTGCATGGATCACCATACTTTTGCTTACGTATCCATTAAAGCCCATAACTCCGGAAATAGAAAGAGCCGCTATCACACACGTTATCGTGGTTATCGGCATCTTCCTCGTCAGTCCGCCAAGTTCTGTAAGGTTATTCTTCCCCGTTGCATATATCACTGCTCCCATGCACATGAACAGCAGTGCCTTATACAAGATATGATTGAAAACATGTGCAATTCCTCCGTTTATTCCTATATAAGTGCCTATCCCTATCCCCGCGACCATGTAGCCTACCTGACTCACTATATGATAAGAGAGGAGTTTTCTCACGTCGTTCTGCAGCAGCGCGAATGCAACGCCGTAGAGACACATCACACCGCCCATGTAGGCTACCGCTTCTACACCAGGGAAAGTCCTCGCAAGCACATATACACCTGTTTTTGTCGTATATACAGACAGAAATACCGCACCCGCTATCGTTGCTTTCGGATACGAATCCGGCAGCCAGGTATGAAGAGGTATAAATGCGGTGTTCACTCCTATTCCTATAAGCAGCAGCATGTATCCTATACCAAGTTCGACCGGTCCTACTGCGATAGAACCTGTGTCCATGTAATGAATCAGTATTCCACCAAGAAGCGCACATCCACCAAGCAAGTGGAACAGAATATATCGCATTCCTGCATTCGTTGCGCGCTCTGTCCGGCTGTACCAGATCAATCCGAGAGAAGAGAACGCCATTATCTCCCAGAAGATATACAGAGTGAAGAAATCACCTGCGAATACCGCTCCCAGCGCACTCCCTAAATAGAGCAAGCCACATACAAACTCTCCGCTCTCTTTCACTATGTTTACCGAGTATAAAATCGCCGCAGCGCCGATTAGGGCAAATATATAGCCCATTATAAGACTCAACGAATCAACATGCAATAAAGTCAGCTCAAATCCCGGTAGAACCGAAAATCCCCAGCCGGTCTGTGGTCTAAGCAACGCCACACCAATCAACCCAAGCACAGCTAAGACGATAAGATATACCTTCCTCGCCCTACCCGTGCCGAGCA
>QNAP01000275.1 GCA_003641795.1 Thermotogae bacterium
CACAACAAGCATTATGCAATGTGAAATCCTCTATCTCTTCGCGTGGGTCGTTTTGTGGATGCGAACGAGGAAAAAAGCGAGTGCAAGCTGTGTGAGTGTGAGGGATTCACCACTTTCACCCGTTTGTGAGTGCGAGAGAGGAAAAAAGCGAAGCACAACAAGTATTATGCTATGTGAAATCCCTATCTCTATTCTTCGCGTGGGTCGTTTTATGGATGTGAATGAGGGAAAAAGCGAGTGCAAGCTGTGTGAGCGTGTGGGATTCGCCACTTTCGTCCGTTTGTGAGTGCAAGCGAGGAAAAAAGCGAAGCACAACAAGCTTTCTGCAATGTGAAATCCTCCACCTTCCCAGAAAGGTCGCTGATATCGTTGGTTGCTACTGATTTTTGAGACGTCCTATAAGAATTTGAAAAAGTTACTCCATCCTCTTGACAGTTCATCAAGAACTATCCGAGCTGAGCGGGACTGTAAGGAACGTAGGTGTAAAGATGTATCCTTGAGTTTGTTGTATGGGTCTCTATGGTATAGCGCACTACCACTAAGCTAACGTCAATGCCCCTTCGGGGTGTCGGGCTGTATCTTTGCTTTGAAAAGCGGGGTTTTAGCCCCTTTTTATAAAACCCCTCACCGAAGTGAGGGGTTTCGAATTCGCATCGGACATTTCAAACCTCGACCTTTTCGCGACTCTTGACTCCCTTTTTCGATCTGTCAGTGTAATAGGTGTGGAGTAGTTCGTGAGCGCGATGACTCAACGGATGCTCGAAGAACTCCTCATATATCCTCTTTATGGACGGGTTCTCGTGGGATTTCCTTATCACGCTGCGTTCATCTATGGTGTAGATTCCCTCTGCACGCTTCTTAAGGACATCTCTATCGAGGCTGTACGGTTGCCCGCCTCCACCTATACAACCACCTGGACAAGCCATCATCTCGACGAAATCGTAGTAGACTTCACCTGCGATGATCCTCTCCACAAGCTTACGCACGTTGGAACCGCCATGTGCGATAGCCACACGAAGTTCCTTGCCGTCGAAGTTCACGGTAGCCTCCCTAATGCCTTCAAGACCACGTACTTCAGTGAATTCGAGCTTTGGAAGTGCTTTACCAGTTCCAAGCTCATAAGCTGTTCTCAACGCCGCTTCCATCACACCTCCGGTGACACCGAATATCGCCCCCGCACCGGTTGACTCACCGAGGGGATCGTCGTATTCACGTTCGGGCAAAGAAGCAAAGGGAATGTTGGCCAATCTTATGAGCCTGGCGAGCTCCCGGGTGGTGAGTACGATGTCCACCGTAGGTTTGCCGTTGATGAACTGCTGTGGTCTCAAGGCCTCGTCTTTCTTCGCAGTACACGGCATGATGGAAACGCTGAGTATATCATCCGGCGAAACACCTATCTTCTGAGCAAAATAGCTCTTTATCACCGCACCCATCATCTGCTGCGGCGACTTGGCACTGGAGAGATTCTTTCTCAATTGCGGATATTTCTTCTCCATGAGGTTCACCCAACCTGGACAACAAGAGGTGAACATCGGGAAGGGACCGCCTTTTTTCAACCTTTCCAGAAATTCAGACCCTTCTTCCATGATGGTGAGGTCTGCCGAGAAGTTGGTGTCGAAGACGTAGTCAAATCCCAACATCTTAAGGGCTGCTACCATCTTGCCCGTGGATATGCTTCCAGGCAACATCCCAAACTCCTCGCTGATGGCCACCCTTGTGGAAGGAGCCGTTTGCACCACGAGGATCTTGTCGTGTCGCTTCAAAGCTTGCCACATCTGGTGAACCGCCGAGTTCTCCACTATAGCACCTGTGGGACAGAAAAGCGAGCACTGACCACAGTTTATACAATCGGTCTCCGCCACGGGTAGGTTGAAAGCGGTGAGAGGTAAAGACTCGGCTCCTCTGTTTGTCATGGAATAAACGTTCATGTCCTGTATTTCCGAACACACCCTAACACAACGGCCACACACCACACATTTTTCAAGATCCCTGACGATGGATGGCGAACTGGTATCGAGATAGGCATCGCCCAAGAGCGTCTTGGGAAAGATATCCTTCACGTCGTACTCATATATCAAATCCTGAAACTCACATCGACCATTGGCCTCACAGGTCATACAATCGTTGGGGTGTCTGGAAAGCAATAGAGAGAGATTGAACCTGACGGCATTCTGCACCCTGTCACTCACGGTGTTGATCTTCATACCGTCGGCAACCTTTGTAGCGCAAGCCGGTTGAAGGTTTCTCATCCCTTCTACCTCAACCACACATACCCTGCAAGCACCTGTGGGCTCAAGTCTGGGATGGTTACAAAGAGTGGGAACACGGACACCGGCCATTTGACACGCTTCAAGGATGGTTATTCCGTCAGGTACCTCATGTTCAACTCCGTTAATAGTTACCTTGACCATCGTCATCTTACCCCTCCTCAAGTCGTTTTTACATCTTCGAATTGTTAATTAATTCACTTGTCACTTGAAATTATACCTCTAACACCGAAAGTTGTCAAATTCAACAGAGCGTGTTCGAAAATTCCTGGAAGCACAACGTAAAAAACCTACGTGATAAAATGTTCATCCATCTAACAAGGAACACAAAAAACATTCATTGCCCCCACCCATCGGATTTCTTACTCTCGTATGCAGAGTGGCTTTTATTATCAGAAGCTCTCACGATCACCCAGCATCACGAGCGCCGAGTGAGCATCTTCTACCCTCCCCCTTGATTTCACATTGCGGAATGCTTGTCTTGCGTAGCGCCGAAGCGAGCACTCGTACAAACGGACACCGAGCTACATGGATGTAGCGAACGCTTTTTCTCTCCATTTCTCCAGAATCCCTCACGCTCACACAGCCTCACGAGCGC
>QNAP01000276.1 GCA_003641795.1 Thermotogae bacterium
CCCGTTTGCAAACTAGTGTACAGTTCTGTCCAAGGTATTGGTACAGGAGTGGCTCTAAGGGCTTCCATCATCTTTATATGCGGCACTATCTCCATGGTTCTTATCTTCAAACCTTTGAGATCGTCGGGAGTTCTGACAGGTCTTTTACTGTTCAAAATGTGTCGGAATCCGAAAGGCAAGATGTTGAGAATTCGAACCCCCGTCTTTTTTGCACAGTCTTCCACCAACTTTTTCATAAATGGATTTGTGTACGGATCGAGTGCGAGATAAGCCACCTCGTAGGAAGAGAACAAGAAGGGCATATCCACAATTTCAAGCGGTGGGTACATCAAGGATGCAAACACTCCGGATGCAACATCTGCTCCTTGAATCATTCCCTGGACCAGCAGTTCAATACTAGCTCGCTGGTCACCAAGCTGAGCTGATGGGTAAAGTTCAACCTTGACTCTACCACCGGAAAGCCTCTCAAGCTCGTTTTTAAAAACAGTTGCGTAAGCCCCCGAACACTGTTCAAACGGTTCAAGAGGGGAAATCCAGCTGTACTTCAGCACATAGACTTTTTCCTTGGCCATAACTGTGATTGTGGCGAGTAAAACTAAAGTAACCACCAATACCTTGAACGCTTTGCACCTCATATCTTCCACCTCCTAACAAGCATAATAGAAAACATCGTTACTTTCATTTGAAAGAGCATGAACTCAAACGTTTGCGGATCTTGCTTTTATATAGTATCATCGATTTACAAACTTGTCAAGTATGGGATATAATATAAGCGGAGTCAGCAGATATTATTCCATGGTATAACTAATATGTACATGGCCAGCATTATCTAACGATTCTTTCGGTGTTTACAGATTTGTGTTTGAGGATAATAGTGCAATCGTTTGAGGAGGTTGAAAGATGAAAGCAACTTTGAAAATGATAGCTCAAGCGTTGGGAGTTCATCCTTCTACTGTATCTCGAGCCTTGAGCGGAAAGCCTGGCGTGAGTGAGGAACTGCGTATCAAAATCATCAACCTCGCGCAGGAGATGGGTTATCTTCCAGATTCCCGGGCGCGTTCTTTGAGACAAGGACACACCAGAATTATCGGGATTGTTATACCGGATATGGGAAACCCGTTCTTTTCGCAGGCAGTTTCGGCTATGGAAAAGGTACTCTTTCCCCTGGGATACAGTTTCTTTCTCTGTGTGACCGAGGAGAATAGCGAGAAGGAGAAGGTGCTCCTCGAAAACCTCGTATCTTACAAAGTGGACGGTATCCTTGCCGCTCCCGTAGACAGGGTGAAGAACACGAAACTTTACAAAGAAGTGCAAAAGCGCGGTATTCCGGTGATCTTCTTCGACAGAAGGTTGGTGACCATCGACACGCCTTACGCGGTTATCGATAACCGAGGTGCTGTCGTCACTCTCATCGACTATCTTTGGCAAAAGGGACACAGAACACTTGGTGTAATAACTTTGCACAAGGAATCCTACACCGGTATGGAAAGACTCGATGCTGTGGCAAAACGAGCGAAGGAATTGGGAATCAAGATCGAGGCTGAGTGGATTAAGGATGGTATGTCGACAGAAATGGGAGCTTACAAGGCGGCGTTAGAGTTTTTCAAAAACAGGAGGTTACCGACAGCGCTGTTTGTAAGCAACAATGTGATGGCTTTGGGTGTTTTGAAGGCTTTGAAAGAGTTGAAAGTGAAAGTTCCCGACGATATCTCCGTAGTCACTTTCGATGATTCTTTTTGGAACCAGATCTTTGAACCTCCAATCACTTGCGTTGCTCAAGATCCCGAGCAGCTCGGCATGATCGCAGCGACCATGATGTTGAACAGAATACGTTATCCCGAGAAGAAACTTGAAGGAGTAGTCTTGAAAACGCGTTTCATTGAAAGGGCCTCGGTCAAAGATCTCACGAAAGCGAGGGGATGAGGATGCTTTTTTTGGGTGTGGATATTGGAACCAGTTCAACTAAGGCTGTTGTAGTAGACGAAAAGGGAAAGATTCTGGCCGAGGGTTTATCTGAAACCTACGCTGTGGAGATGCCCAAACCTGCCTGGGCTCAGCAAGAAGCGAAAATGTGGGTGAAAGGATTTAAAGAAGCGGTCACGAGGGCTCTTGACAAACCAGGTATTCTTTCGAAAAACATCGCAGCGATGTGTATCAGCGGTTTGTATGGCGGAACGGGCGTACCGGTGGATGAGAGCTTTGAACCTTTGTATCCCGCGTTGATCTGGATGGACAAGCGAGCCGTGGAAGAAACCCAGTGGGTGAAGGAAAATCTGGGATGGGAGAAGATCTTTGAACTGACAGGAAACTACGTGGATCCGTACTTTGGATACACAAAGCTACTCTGGTTGAAGAAACACGAACCAGATGTTTGGAAGAAAACCCGCCTTTTTCTCACACCTAAAGACTACGTTATCCACCTCTTGACTGGAGAGGTGGTCATCGATCTATCTTCGGCGGGAAACATAGGGGGAGTTTTTGACGTTGAAAAGAAAAAGTGGTCCGAAGAGGCTGCTGAGCTTCTGAGTATAGAGCTTTCGAAGTTCCCAGAGCGCGTGGTTGAGTCCTGCGAAATCGTGGGGAGGCTGGATTCTGCTTGGGCAAATAAATTGGGGTTAAAGGAAGGTCTTCCCGTGGTAGCGGGGGGTATAGATGCGGCGGTGGCCACACTGGCAGCCGGTGTAACGAAGCCTGGCGAGCACGCAGCTATGATTGGCACTTCCATGTGTTGGGGCTCAATCCACACAGAAGGCCGGCTCGATTGGCGATTCGTCAACTTTCCCTACGTCATAAATGGGAGGGAGCTGATCTACTCCTTTGGTGGAGCGACCACGTCCGGCGCGGTAATCGAGTGGTTCAAGAG
>QNAP01000277.1 GCA_003641795.1 Thermotogae bacterium
CAATCAGGATTAAAACAAAGGTTCCACGGTCTCCGACCAACAGTCTTCACCAGCACTAAGGGCCATCCGCATTTACTGCAATTCTTCCTTGCAGGCTTCACCGTGCCCTTCTGAGGGAGCGGGAAAGATGTGGTACATTTACCTTTAAAGTAGTTAGTGCATCCGATGAAACGTTTTCGGGTCCTTCTAGAATAGAGGATCATCAGTCTTCCATCTCCACAACTCGGACAAGCTCCTATAATGCGTTCATTAAGCCTGGCCCTTCGTATTGCCTGACTAAGTGCCTCGCCAATCAGTTCCTCCTTCATCTTAAAACTTTCAAGAATAGGTTTGAGGCGTTTAACAGCGTCTAAAAGAACGCTCTCGCGTTTTTCACCATTACTTCGAATGCGTTCCATTCTCTCCTCTAACTCTCTTGTCATATCTACTGAAACCACCAACGGACAGTATCTCTCAAGAACCTCTATCACATCAAAGCCGATGTCAGTCACCACGATCCTCTCTCCATCTATGTAGCCTCTCCTGTAAAGGGTCTCAATTATATCCGCCCTAGTAGCCTTCGTTCCAATTCCCTCGGCTTCCATCTTCTTAAGAAGACTCGAAGGGTTAAACCGCGCTGGGGGGCTCGTATATTTATCTATACAGAGAACCTCCCTGAAATACGCAGGCATCCGCTCCTTTAAAGGTGGAAGGATCACTTCATCTCCCTTTAGGAAGGGCTTATAAAATCTGAGCCATCCCTCTTTAACGATCCTCCTTCCACTAAGAACAAATCTATGCCCTTCAACCTCGAAGATAACTTTCATGCTCTGTTTAATCGCAGGTTCGCCGAAGGTAGCCATAAACCTCCTAACAACAAGATCCCAAATTCTTTTCTCGGGGTCTGTGAGTTCCCTCTCAGGCAAGTTCCCAGTGGGGTACACTGCTGGATGAGCCGGGTCTTCCTTCTTTCCTTCCCTAGGTTTCAACGTTTCCTTCTTTAAGAGTAGCGCTGTCAGTTCACTGTATGGCTTATGTTTACCTAACGAGGTCAGTATGTTCCTATAGTTTATCACCGGCGGTAGTTTTTGACTACTAGTTCTGGGGTAGGAGATTAAAGCGTCTAGGTAGAGACGTTGTGCGATGTCAGAGGTGCGTCTAGGCGTATAACGGAATAGACTGTAGGCCTCGCTTTGTAGGGCGCCTAAATCGAAGGGTATAGGAGGCTTCTGCTGATACTCCCTCACGCCAATGGAGGACACAACTCCCTCTTTTCCCTCACAAGCTGACACTATAGAATCAGCTTCTACCTTACGCTCTATCGGAGACTTTTCATAGTTCACCTCGAAGACGTCGCCGGCGACTTCAACTTTAGCTTTTATCTCCCAGTAAGGAGTTGGAACGAAGGATTTAATTTCCTTCTCCCTCTCCACAAGGAAACTTAACGTCGGTCCCTGAACCCTCCCCGTACTCAACGTTGTGTATCTACCACTCCACCTCTTAGCTGAGAGCGTGAGGGCGCGTGAAAGGTTTATTCCATAAAGCCAGTCCACCTCATGCCTCGTCCTGCCAGCCTCTATGAGGGGGAAATCTAGATTCTCCATTGGTTTCTCATAAGCCTCCTCCAACTCCTTCTTAGTGAGAGTTGAAAACTTCATCCTCTTAGCTACAGAATCCTTCCCTTCACAGGCATAGTGGAGGATCGTGTAGCCAATTAAACTGCCTTCTATGTCATAGTCACAAGAATCGATGAATTCATCTGCGTCCTTAGCAAGCTCCGATATAACTTCTATCCAGTACCTTATCTGCTCAGCTTTCCTCTCCGCCCTGTAACGAGGAACCCAACGGAAATTGAACACCGGATAATAGTTTCTCTTCCCTCTCTCCTGTACAACAGTGTAAAGGTGACCGAGCGCTGAAACTACGACCAACTTCTTGTCTCTATACGCCTCAAAGAAAGGCACTCCTTTCTCCTTCTTCTTTTTTGGTTTACCCCGAAGATCCAAAGCCTTTGCAATTCTCTCTGCAGCGTCTGGCTTCTCAGTTATTATTAGAGTGTGAGCCTCCATTATTCGAGTCGCCTTCTTCCTATACTCCGAACTCTAGATTAAAACTTCCTTAGCGAACTTCAATATAAATTAAGAGGGAGTTCAAATCGCAAGTGTGTAACTCTATAAGAGAAGGTCAATGATAGGGATCTTAGGCTGAGCCCTAAATTGATTGGAGGAGTCTCCCAATAACTCTTATAGGCGCCTATTAACTCCCGTCTTCAATTATATACTCTCTATATGAATCATTAGGTCGCTCATCTATCTTTATGAAGTGCAAAGGATACGCCTTTATTCGTTTATTCCATATTCTTTCAAACCTTACACCCTTCACTTTCAAGAGGAAGCCTTCTACATACTCCTTAACTATTGTCCCAGGGAAGAGGTGTCCCCCGTAGGCGTTGCCTGTATGATCCGCGACTACTATGTGGATATGGGGCGTAACCCTTCCTTCCTCCAGACCTACCGTACCGCTCCCAGAAACTAGCTCTAAACCTGTAGGGGTGATTAAAGTGTTTACGTGGAAGATTCCCTTCTCCGAGAGGAAATATCCAATAGAAGCCTTAGTTATGGTTCCAACCATCGCTGGAATGAAGGCAGGGTAAGCCTCCTCCTCATATATTTTAGCCTTCAAACAGTTAAAGAGATCACCTCCAGGGTCCACTCTCCACGCCAAAACCTCTTCGATTTGGCAGTGTAAAGAATCTATGAAACGGAGGTACTCCTCCAAAGGCTTTTTAACAGTTTTACTCGTGTGAGTGTAGGCTATTCCCTCGCCAACCTGAACTTTCTCGTGCTCAATGCCCTCTAACTCAGTAATTTTATGCAC
>QNAP01000278.1 GCA_003641795.1 Thermotogae bacterium
AGTGTGTCTACGAGTAGCTCACCCACCTCCTCCGAATACTTAACGTCTAGGACGACATCCAGCTTCCTCAACCGTTCAACCACGTCTCCTATCTCTAGGCCTGTGTCTGTCATGTCTATGAAGGAGCTCCAGACGGTCTCCCTCTCGGAGGCCTTAGCCCTCAGGAAGCTGGTCAGGATGTTTATCCCCATCTCCGCCATGAGACCTGAGACCTTTGCAAGCGCCCCAGGAACGTTCTCGACCATGACGACGAGCTCAGCGACCCTTCTGCCAGGCGCGTGTACGCGGAATAGAATCTCCTTCTCGACGTATCCCTTCAAACTCACTGAGCACACCAAACATAAATAACCGACGTATACAATAAAAAGCTTACTTTAAAACTTCTTTCACGGAGACGGCTCCAGACAGGGAACGAAATAATGCGTTTTCCAAAAAAAAAAAAGCCGGGAAGCGGTTTCGACTTAGGGTCTAGAACATCCGTCTGAGAACCGTTTTTATCTCGTTTCTCTCCAAGTCCCCAAAACGTAGTGCCTCCACATCTCTCAGAACGATGAAGTTGCATGTCACCTGGTGAGGAGTTCTATGCGGTGTTCTCTTGAAGCGGTCATTTTCAACGAACCATAATGTTGTACAAAGTAACCTAGTCCACCCTAAAAAACACCTCTTCGATTCTCCTCCTTAGACCCTTTTGCCGCCGTGAAGCACCTTTCATCCAACTTCCTGATCTCCTTCAGGATCCTGCTAACCTTAGCCCTGGAGACTGTCTCCGTGTAGAACCCCTTTAGCTTCTTCGGAAGCTATCCGCCGTGGTCGGGCTCATGGGACATGTTGTCTGTACCTTCTGTTTCTAAAACATCCTTATCTCAACTCGTAGGCCTTTTTTTCCTTGGGTTTATGAGGGTTCCGAGGGGTCCCCCGAGGAGGGGTGTGGGTAGGTCTCTGCTGGCCGTGCCCCTCTTAGTGGTCTCCATACTGCTCGGGGCCTTCGCGGCCAGGTATTACGGCTACACCATGACGTTTTCGATCAAGAAGCTGGTTAAGGCCGACCTCAGCTTCACGATACCCGAGACTTCGGGCTCCACAGCCGGTGTCTATGACCCGTCTGCGGTTCAGAATGCGCTGGACTTCACGAAGCCGGTCAGCCTGAAGGTGTTACTCCCAAGCAACACGGTTTCCACGCTGGCTAGTAACTACTACAGGATCATGGTAGCCGTCTGGGTGGACGTGGATGACGACGGGACTTTAGAGACCCACGACATAGACGGAGACCTCTCCATAGGTGTCGGAGAGGTGGAGCAGGTAGTCTTCGTGTTCGTAGACATAAACGAGGATGGAGATTACTCCGATAGTGGACTCTCGGCCACGACGGTCTGGATAGACTTCGACATGGACGGTGTGGAGGACAGCGGTGAGGACGTTTCCCTTACGAGCGAGGCGTTCGTCTGGTACGACTTCGACCTGGACTCTGCGTACGATTCGGGGGAGCTTGTCCAGCTTCCGAACTCGTACGGCAGGTACGAGGGTGTGATAACGGTCAGGGATTACACCTCCGACGGAAACCCTGTCACGCTTGTCGGTCTCGACAGGGACGTGGACATGAAGGTGTCCTACTTCACGGGGAACGTGGACGCCTCCAGCGTGTCCGTGAACGTGTACATCTACGCTGTGGAGCTCTCGTCTTAGAGGGGTGGGACCGTGAGGCTGTGTGACCTGGTCAAGGCGATGCTCGTCACGGCGATGATAACGGTCTCGATGGACTACGTAGCCACGATGGTCGGCTACTGGCTGTCCACAGCCTCCCTGGAGGCCAACTCAGCCATAACGCGCCTCGGGGGCCTCCTCGGACCCCAGATAGCGACGACACTCACCTTCGCCTCGGTCATGGCGCTACTGCTGTTGAGCTACGTCGTCATGAAGTCTTCGTCGTTAAGGGGCCATCAGTCAACCCTGGCGGCGCCCATAATGATCTCGCTTTACGCGTACCTGTCCGTGATGCACGCCTCAGGGTTCCTGAGCTGGCTCGAGGTGATCCTGAGGGGTCTGGGTTAGAGGAGGTCTATTAGGGGCTTTGTGCCCAGACACTCAGCGGCCGTGGCTAAGGCCACGCCACGTTTTTCCGCCTCTGTGAACACTCTGGCTACCATGTTTCGCCACCTGCGTTCCCTGAGGAGGTGGTGGTCGTACACGACGAGCTTGGGGTCGGACTGGAGTATCGTGATGGCGTTCTCTATGGCCCTCTGGAGGTTCACCCTGTTGAGCATGTAGGGGAACAGGTAGGTTGGCGGTCCGTCGAGGACCATCACGTCGGGTTTTTGGTCCGCCAGGGTGTAGGCGTAGTCCTCTATCTGCGGTCCCATAACGTCGCTCGTGTACACGATCCTCCATCCCCTCCGTCTTATCAGGATGGGTGTGACCCATCCGGTTCGGTCGTACTCTATCCCGTGGAACCATGGTTCGAGGACCTCGAAGACCGTGTCGCCGAACTCGAACCGTCTTCCGTCCCCCCAGGTTATCTTCGTCCCGTCGACTTCCACCTCCTCTATCCAAGACCTCCTCGACCACAGGTCTACGAGCTTCGTGAACCATCTCCTACCCCTTTCCAGCAGCTCCATCCTCCTCCGCTGGTATGCGCCAAAGTTTCTGGAGGTGGCCGCCTCCAAACCGTCCACGGGGTCAGGAAAATCGTCCCCTATGGGCCCGGTCAGGTGGTCGTCGAGGCTCTCCCCGTGTAGCTTCAACACCTCGGACAGGAACTCCCTGGCCCTGATCCACTGGCTCTCGTTGACGTAGACGTTCGGGTTCTTCACTATCAGCCTCCTCCCAACCCACATCCGACCGCCGTGTCTCAGGTC
>QNAP01000279.1 GCA_003641795.1 Thermotogae bacterium
AGTCTGGAATCTCTGGTGTAGAAACAGCGGGTGGGAGGTTTATGATTTCGTTGATCGTTTCTAAATAAGATTTTGCCGTCATTTCCCAGGTATAGCGCTTCATCACCCGTTCGATCCCTCGTTCTTGAAGCTCGGTATATCTTGATGGATTGGACAAGGCTTCTAACAAGCCCCGCGCGATGTCTTTTTCGTTTATAGGATCTACGAGGATTCCATACTCGGCTCCATCTTCTTGAAGTATTTCTGAAGGGCCACCGTTCTTAGTGGCTATCACCACAAGCCCGCAAGCCATGGCTTCTATTATCGCAAGGCCGAAAGGTTCGTGAAAAGTAGTCAAAGCGAAAACCGAGTTTCTTTCAGCACCGAGTCTGTAGAGTGATGCGAGTTCGCTCTGTCCCTCTATGTTGAGAAACGATACCTTTTCATCCAAATGCTCCGCTTTCACTACCTCAAGAATCTTTGAGATGACTCTTCGTTCCACATTTCCTGCACCCATAGCGTTGTTGTATACATCCACTCCCCGTGTGACTATAACGAGATTAGCGAGTGATTGGAGTTCTTTGTTCGAGGCGAAGGCTTTGACCAAACCGAGGTGATTTTTCTTCGGATCGAGGCGGCTGGAAGCGATTATCCACGGGAGATCGTGACGGTGTTTAGGGAATCTTGAGTTTAGTATGGCTTCCACTTTTTCTCTGACTTTAGCATCGTGTGGTTGAGATTGAGTTGTGAAAATGCGGGTGTTCACCCCGGGGGGAATTATTCTGAATCGCGAGTCATCGTCAACATCGATCCATCCTTTATAAACGGGATGGCTGTATTGTTCGTGTCTTTCAGAGCGTGTGCTCGCGATATTTTTGGCTGAGTATTTCATGGCCACTCTCTCTGCAGAAATCCGGATGGAAAAGTTATATGTTCTGTCCAGCTCCTTTAAAGCCCCCACGTGGGCCTTGAGGAGGTTCTCGAGTTTTCTGGCACCTAAGGAATGCGCTGTAAATGTATAAGGGATCCCTCGTTTTCTAAGAATCATAACGGCGGATATTCCACCGTCTCCGTAATGGCCGGTGATGAAATCGGGATAACTTCCCTCGGAAGCGTAAAGCTCTAAAAGTGAATCGACGTACTCACCAAGGTGAGGCCAAAGGTGCTCTTTAGGAATGAAGCACTTTCCTCCGAAATCTACCCTTACGATCCTCACGTTGGAGATGTCATCGTAGTGATCGAATCGTGATGAGAACTCCGGCCAATCGGGATCAACGATACGCCGCGTTACTATGTCCACTTCTACCCCGAGGCCAGCCATGCTCCTGGCAAGTTCTTTGACATAAACGAGTTGGCCCCCAAAATCGGGATGTTTGCCCCAGTAACTGTCCTTTGGATCGAAATTACCCTGAGGGTTGAGAAATGCTATTCGCATCTTATGACCTCCTGAGATAGGTATCCAGTATTTTTTGTATGTTTGGCAAAGGATCGCTGGCACCTTCGCGCTCAAGCCTGAAAGCAGCTATGGCGCTTCCGATTTGGGATGCTTCAAAGATGTTCTCTCTGTTTGTGAGCCCGTAATATAACCCTGCCCAGAACCCGTCGCCAGCACCAAGAGTGTTGACGAGTTTGCGAACCATTGAAGGAATAACTTCCATGCGTTTGCCATCGGATACGAGAGCTCCTTTTTTTCCAAGGGTTAAGACGACGTTTTTCACACCTGCTCTATGAAAGGTTTCCACGTATTCCTCTGGTGAACGTTCTCCGAAGAGTTCCCTGGAATCGTCAACGGAAGGTTTAACGAGGTAGACGCCGTCGAGCAAACGCAGCAAAGTTTTCACGGCATCAGGGCTGTCCCAGAGTTTTTTCCTGTAGTTCACATCGAAACATATGTTCACGTTTTGCTCTTTCGCTTCTTCGAGAAACTTGTAGAGCATGTTTCTCGATTCTTCTTTCGTCACCGGCCAGCTACTGAAATGGAGAAATGAAGCGTCTTCGAGTATTTCCGATATCTCTTCGTCTGAGAGTTTAACTTTGAAATCGGCATCTCTCATGGGAACGAAACTTTGGTCGCTTTTAGACCGCGTGGTGAAGACCAGGGAGGTATGAGCAGTCTCGTCAATCTGTACGTACCGCACATCCACACCTCGAAGATGTAGTTCTTTCACGCTAGCTCTGCCGAAATCGTCATCTCCCACCTTTCCAACCATCACCACTTCCATGCCAAGATCTGCGAGGCTTTTTGCAATGTTGGCCGGCGAGCCTCCAAAGTGCCATTTGAACCCTTCGGCAGATAGAAGATCGTCAGTGAAGTTAGTGGAGATGAAATCGATCAGGATTTCTCCGAAGAACACGACTTTCTTCACCTGCTCCACCTCACTTGATACCTGCAGTCTTTACCGTGTTCACGTACTGATTCTGCAAGAAGATGAACAGTATCAGAACAGGTACTGTCATCATGGAAGCGAAGGCCATTATATCCCCCCAGTCTCTCGGATACTGTCCAAAGAACGTCTGCATTGCGACAGGGAGAGGTCGATACTCAAAGCCCCGGGTGACCATCAAGGGCCAAAGGAAGAATCCCCAGTGCTGGAGGAAGTGGAGTATGGCAACACTTGCCATGATGGGCTTGGAAAGAGGTAAAGTAACAGACCAGTATATCCTGAACCAGCCAGCACCGTCTATCAAGGCAGCTTCTTCCAGATCTTTTGGAAAACCGAGAAAGAATTGATAGAAAAGGAACAGGTAGAAAGGATTGGCCATAAATGGGATGATCTGAACATGGTAGGAATCGAGCCATCCGAATTTGTTGACCATGAGAAGAAGTGGTATTGCAATTGCTTCAAAGGGTATAATCATCAAGGCCACTATC
>QNAP01000280.1 GCA_003641795.1 Thermotogae bacterium
AACTTATAC
Organism: Thermotogae bacterium; assembly: GCA_003641795.1. Taxonomy (GTDB): domain Bacteria; phylum Thermotogota; class Thermotogae; order UBA12178; family UBA12178; genus UBA12178. The sequence continues at coordinate 10 of QNAP01000280.1, forward strand.
ATTTATTCAACACAAGCTTTAGGAAACTATTATTTGAATGCAAGAGTGACTTTTAGTTACACACAGCCCCCTGTAACAGCTAATGCTTCATTTCTGGTTGTTGCAAGGCCAAGAGTCAACGTGACCTATCCCACTACTACAACAACACAAGTGACTGGAGCACCAACAGGGGCAGCTCCTCTACCAGCAAGAGAGTTGTATGAGATTACCATAACGAGTTACAAAAAGAATATAAGTGCTGCAAGAGGGTGGATAACGAGTGAGATTGTTGTAGTTGAAAATACAGGAGAAATGTTACTCTCTAACATCAGTTTGGTGGTAATAGGAATACCTACTACCTGGTATGAAGTAACTCCATCAACCGTTCCTTACCTTCCTTCTACTAACACTACTATATTTTTAGTAAAGTTTAACATCCCTCAGGATGCTGAAATTAAGACATATCCTATAAGTTTTGTTGTTGTAAGTTCCATGGCTAGCGATGAAAGACGTGCGATGCTTACTGTTTACGAGTCAGTGAGAGAACTACTAAAAGTTGAGATACAAAGACTTAAGAATGCTTTATCTACCCTTAAAAATCAAACAGAAGCTGCACGAAAAGCAGGAAAAAGAGTTGATATAATATTGCAAATGATTTCTGAAGCAGAAGAGCATATAGGACTTGCTGAGAAGAATTTAGCAGAAGAGAAGTTTGAAATTGCTATGGAAGAGATTTCAACAGCTTCTAACTTAATTGAAAAGGCAAAGGATCTGTTAATGAAAATGTTGGCTGCTCCTCCGAGAATAGCTTTCTTCAATATATGGATAATACTTTTAATCGGAATCATTCTTGCTAGTTCAATAACCATTTTCGTATGGATGAGAAGAAAGCCTGTGGTTAAACCACCATTAGCTGAAATAAGAAGGTTTATGGAACTAGCTAAGATTAAAAAGTCAGAAGAGGAACTGAGAAAAGAAAAGGAGAAATTAATAAGGATGCTAGGGTTGATTGAAAGAGAAAGAAAAGAGGGTTTGATAACCGAAAGTGTTTACGTAGAGTTAAAGAAAAGTATTGAAGGAAAATTGGAAAAAATTAAAAGAGCTTTAGGTGAAGTTTAAGAAATTGCAGGGGGCATGTCCCAGGTGGATATAAACCTATAAACCAGTTGAACCCATTTACCCTCCTCTACTCTGTTTTCCCCATAGCACCCAGCTACCTGCTTACCCTTGCGGTGTTCCCACCCTGGGGGATTCACAGATAACTGAATCCATGGGGGCAGAGTTTCATAGTTAAGTAAATGGACTGGTTTACAGGTCCATACCGCCCTGGGACTGCGGCTCCGCCATTACCAGATTTGCGGTTACAGGGAACTGGTGCCTCCCCAGCCGTTGGCCCCCTGCAAATAATATTGATGAAGAAATCAACTTAAAACTTTCTCCATTCTATCCATAGCTTCTTCTATTTTTTCGTAGGCTGTAGCATAAGATATCCTTATAAAACCTTCCCCGTATTTTCCGAATTCGTTGCCAGGGAGAATTAAAACCTTTACTTTTTCCAACAGAAATTCCGAGAATTCTTCGGAACTCATGCCATAAGCTGAGATGTTTGGAAAGAAATAAAAGGCTCCTTTCGGTTTAACAAATTCCATCTTCTCAAAATCACTCAATCTTTTAATTAGGAGTTTCCTTCTTCTATCGTATTCCTTTCTCATTTTTTCAACATCCTTTTCACTTTTTAAAGCTTCGATAGCAGCAATTTGGGAGGCTGTAGGTGCTGAAATGGTTGTGCAAATTTTAAGTTTTTTCATTTCCTCGACGAGTTTCAAAGGTCCTGTAACATATCCGATTCTAAAACCACACATCGCATAACTTTTTGAAAAACTTTGAGTTGTTATTACATAATCTTTCATCCCATTTAAACTTCCTATGCTTATATGCTTTCCCTCATATACCAACTTCTCATAAACCTCATCACTTAAAACCATTAATTCATTTTCAACCACAACATCAGCTATTTCTTCTAAAGTTTTCTTTTTAAAAACAGCACCTGTTGGGTTAGATGGGGTATTGATTATGAGTAATTTAACCTTAGGGTCTATTAGCTTCTTAAGTTCATCGATGTTTATCTCAAATCCATCTTCCTGCCTAAGATGTAATGAAATCGGAACACCGTTTGCAACAAGAACTATGGGTCTAAAAGCAAGATAACCAGGGTCTGGGATTATCACTTTTTCTCCTGGGTCTATGAGAGAAAGTATGGTTAAGAGAATTGCCTCTTTTGAACCACATGTTACCAAAACCTCTTCAGGAGAAACATCTATCTTATTCTCTTTTTTTAATTTATCCGCTAAAGCTTCTCTTAACTCGACCTTACCCTCTAAGGGGGCATAATGTGTATACCCTTTCTCCAAAAATTTTTTGGTAGCTTCTATTATCCTTTGAGGGGTGGAAAAATCTGGTTCTCCAGCACCCAACGAAATTATCGATGGCTCTTGCTCTAATACCTTTAAACTTTCCCCAATTTTAGATTCTTCTATACCTTTTACTCTTTTGGAAACCTCAACCATCAATTATAAGATGTTTGTTCTAATACTTAATTAATTATGAGTTTAGATGCTTTCTTTAAAGCAAAGAGTGTTGCTATAATAGGGGCTAGCCATAAACCTGGAAAGATAGGTCATGAAATAGTAAAGAATTTAGTAAGGAATAAGTACAGGGGAAAAATTTTTCCTGTTAATCCTAATACTGAACCGATTTTGGGACTCAAAGTTTTTTCCTCCCTAAAAGATATTAAAGGAAAAATCGATTTAGCCATCATAGCTCTTCCGGCCAAAAAAGTTTTAACCGCTTTAAAGG
>QNAP01000281.1 GCA_003641795.1 Thermotogae bacterium
GTATATACGTGACGCTCGTCGGAAGCGTCTTTGCGAGCCTTGTGGGTGTGAGAAGCATCTCGAGAGAAGAAGATGAGAAGACGGCTGAATTCCTTCTGTCCAAACCCGTTTCGAGAGAAAAAATCGTGATAAGCAAATTTCTTTCTTCTCTCACACAAGTTTTGATATTTGACGGCATCGTTTCTTTGGCTTCTTTAGGCTTTCTCAACATCTACAAGCAGGGTGATTTTGATGTCACAAAGTTCTGGTTATTCTGGTTCTCTCAAATCGTTCTCCATCTCACGATCATGAATATCAGTTTCCTGATCGGTGCGGTTCTCAAAAAAATTGAAGGAGCCCTTCCCTTATCATTGGGCACGATGTTCGTCTTGTACGTTGTGAACATGATCTCTAAGCTGACAGAAGAAGCGGAGTTTCTCAAGTACTTCACCCCGTTTTCCTACTCAGATCCGGCCGTAGTTATGAAGTCTGGTCTTTCAGCCTCTTACCTTTACTTCTACGTGTTCGTAAACGTCGTTCTCTTCACCGTCTCGGCCCTGAGGTACTCCAAGAAGGACATTTTGGTGTGAGGTGGAAGATTTGGAAAAGAAAGAGAGAATTTTGAAAGCCGCCATGGAAGAATTTTCGAAGAAAGGATTCAGCGGGGCTTCCACCAACGAGATCGCGAAGGAAGCTGGCACGGCGAAGGGCTTGATATTCCACTATTTCAAAGACAAAGAGAACCTATACCTCGAAACTTATAAGAAAGCTGTCAACACCCTAGTGGAAGAATTTGAAACATTCATCGCTATGTCAAAGGAAAAGAATTTCTTCGAAACGTTGAAGGAATGGAGCTATAAGAAACTCGAGTTCATGGCTGAAAACCCTGAGGTATCGGACTTCATGCTCACGATGTTGAACTTGCCGAAAGACATGGAGAACCAAGTGTTGGCGGAAGTGAAGAAAATCCAGAGCAAGAACTGGGCAATCCTCTTCGAGAAGTTCCAGCTTTTAAACCTCAGAAAAGATCTGGATCCCCAAATCGTCTTCAAATTCATAATCGCACTTTTCAACGGTCTTGGAGACATGTACTTGGAACTCTACAAGGGAAAACCGGAAAAGTTGAAAAAGGATACGGAGAAGATCGTGAAAGAAGCCGATATGATCTTAGAAATACTGAAACACGGCATCCTCCTCGATTGACCTTTTAGTGTTACTTTGAAGTTTGGACTTTCCGTTTCCGTGTCATTCTGATCTCACAGATTCTTCCAATCGGCGAATAAAATCTTCATCCAATCCCAGTTTTGAGGCACGCTGTTTAAGTGTCACCACGATATCCTTCAAAGATAGATCCTTTAGCTCTTCGTAGAGCTTGTGAAGTGTTCTACCAGGAATATTGGATTCACGGGCAAGAAGGAAAAGGGGAAGAGGGATCTGGGATTTTAGCTCCTCAATCTTTTTTATACGACCACTTTCAAGAAACTGGAGGGATTTTCCGACCACCGCTTTCCCTATACCTTTTTCTTTGGAAAGTTCTTTTATGGCTTCTTTTGAGATCTTTTCGCTTTCTCGAGACCTCATCTTATCCGCGGCGAACCGATAGGTTCGAGCTTTGAAAGGATTATCCCCCAACATTTCTACTAACCGTGCTAAAAGTTCGAATTGCCTTGCAAGATCTTCAAAACACGACAAGTTCACACCACCCTGTTAGGAGGTTCCTTCCCTTCCAACACGGCTATCACGTTTTCCGCCACCATGATCGCCATCTTCTCTCTGGTTTCTACCGTGGCTGAACCTATATGAGGAAGAAGGACTACGTTGTCTAAGGCCTTCAGCTTCTCTGGTACACGAGGTTCGAATTCGTACACATCCAAACCTGCACCCCAAATTCGGCGATCTATCAAGGCTTCTATCAAGGCTTTTTCGTCCACTACTGCGCCTCTGGCAGTGTTTATCAGCACGGCGGTGGGTTTCATCATGTTGATGCGCTTCTCGTCTATCAGATGATGGGTTTCAGACGTGAAAGGAACGTGCAGGGAGATAAAGTCTGAAGATGAAAGAAGCTCGTCTAAATCCATGTAAGAAACACCCAAGCGATTTTCTTCTTCCTCACTCAACCTGCGCTTTTTGTAATACACCACGCGCATTCCAAACGCTTTTGCTCGTATCGCCACTGCTGTACCTATCCGACCCAATCCCACAATTCCCAGTTGTTTTCCTTGAAGAGAGGGGCCCAAAAACAGCTCGGGTTTCCAGCTGGTGAACTTTCCCTCTCTGACGAATTCATCTGCTTCCACTATCCTTCGTGTCACTGCTAAGAGCAAGGCTATGGCGAGATCTGCCGTGGCATCTGTTAGAACCCCTGGTGTGTTGGTCACCACAATTCCCTTCTCTTTCGCTGCTTCGATGTCTATGTTGTCGAATCCCACAGCGTAGTTAGCGATAATCTTAACTCGCTGAAGCGTCTCGATGACGTGTCTATCTATCTTGTCGGCGAGCAGAGTTACCAATGCGTCTGCGTCGTTTGCCCGCCTTGTTATCTCTTCACTGCTCAAAAATCGGTCTTCAAGATTGACCTCCACCTCATACCTCTCACACAGCAACTTCAAACCCACCTCAGGTATTTTGTAGGTCACGAAAACCTTTGGCATGTGAGTACACCTCTTCTCAAATCTGCTTCGTCGTTAAGAATGATACACCATCTGTTTTTAGTAATTTGATGTACAATAAAATGTTACGAAAAAAGTAGGCCTTCCACATTCAATGACGGTACCATTGAAATACCTCAAAACAAGAAAGGAAGCACTAATGAATGATTCCACATGAACTTTCAAAAAGCGATATTGTAA
>QNAP01000282.1 GCA_003641795.1 Thermotogae bacterium
AAGAACAACGTCTTCAAGAGCCTCTCCTTGCACTTTGGATGGTAGTGTATCTCCTTCTGTTTATCCTTCAAGCTTCTCTTACGTGCTAACAAGACCAAACCATGAAGAATACTTATCTCATTCTTAGCTAAACTCAGCATCGTTCCAGGAATAAGATAGATTCGCTGAAAATTCGTGTAGTCCTGACGAGTCAACCTCTCAATCCATTTCACTCTCTGACAGTACAAATTGTCAAAGACCTCAAAAGCCTCAAACAAATCATTCAACTCTTCCTCTTTCAATTGTACCATATTTACTGAAGTCATGTAAATCCTCCTCTCAAAACACCATGAGAAAGCCTTGAGGTAAACCTATCAACTCACTGAACCTTTTGAATCACCAACACGCACTGAAACCTTTCTCCTAACTGCTCTAACTCTCGCTTGTTCAAGGTTACGCCTTCCTCTCTCCAAAGGTAAACTCCATCCTCTTCTTCTTCAACGACTAACACAAAACCTGTGTACTGCCTACTCATTTTTTCAATGTCCTTCCTAAGCCTCTCAAGTTCCTTTTTCACGCTTCATCTCCTCCACCATTTGCCTGAGTTCCTGTATCTCTTCCTCAAGCCTCGCCTTATCCAGTACCTGAAGAACTACACTAACCAGATAAGCTATTGCCTTACTCTTCTTTATCTTCTTGCTCAAGTAGCTCTCTTCTACTTCGTATACGTTCATGGCTTGTAAGTCATCTATCTCCTTCCTGAGATTCTCAAGCAAAAAATGATAGTTTATAACGTCATCCATATACACCACTCCCCAGGTAGTCAGTCTCAAATTTGAGACAAAATGCACACATATCATTGTATGTGCGCAAATCGTAACAAAACTTCCAGGAACTCCATGAAGCCTCTCTCCACTTTCAAATCTTCATCGTTTTCCAGTAGATACCTGTAGACCTTCTTCACTTTTCTAAGCTTCCTATACGTTGAAGCTTTACTCACTCCATGCCTCTCGTAGGAAAACTTAAAAGCACTCAAGACCATCTCAAGCGTATATCCTGACTTTATGTACTGCTTCACCAAAAGGAACAAGTCAATATCAGAAGGCTTGCTACTCACTCCACCAACTCCTTTGAGAATGTCTCTCACCTTCTCACTACTCCTAAGCTTCAAGTGCTTATCCAGAAAGCTTCCAAGAATGGCACATATCTTGGTAGGCGTTAGCTTCTCCAGTACGACATGAAACTTGTTGCTCTGGATTCCTAAGCTTCTCAAGTGCTTGAGATTCTTGATAGTGCCTTCCACTCTTGCTAACTTAAGCTTGTAGGCTCGCTTACCATGGAAAGGCTGAAGGAAGTTATAGTAAAACGTTGGTGAGCTATTGAGTAGCTCTGTAGGCTTGTAGTACAACTTCACAAAAGGCTTAGAGATGTACTGCTTCATCTTATGCCTGTAGCTGTATTGAAGTCCTAAGTTATTCGTGCTTAAGTGCAACTCGCCTTCCTTGAGGTTGTTCAGAAGGTAGATAAACCTTCCAAAATCACTGCTACTTATGCCTTCAATGTCCATTTTTATGTCAATGTCTACAACCTCACCACTTAGGAAGTCCTCAAAGGAAATCTCAAAGAGTCCTAAGGAATTAACCTCTTGCCAAAGTGCTTTCACTGTCTCAAGCGTGATACCTTCAAAGTATCGTTCCTTCAAAAGCTTGGAATTCAACAACATCTCCAGGTAGTCTCCAGAAAGCTCTGGATTAAACGTAAAGTGCCTGGACACAACTAAGAATCTAACCTTTATGCCTTGCTCTTCCAAATCCTCTGGAATGTGAGCGTACCTCTTAAAGTCTTCCTCGCTCTGGTCTTCCAAGTCCTCCAAGTCCATTCCTTCGTTAAGCAGTTCCTTTATGTCTTCAAGTGAAAGAAGAACCTTCTTATCCAGTAAAAGCCTTTTACCTTCTGGTGTAAAGTTCACCTTGTCTACTCTAACTCTGAGCTTCAAGCTGTCAATGGCTGGATTGACTACTTCCATCGCTGACATCTCCTCTGAGAAGACGCTTCAGATGGTTAATATCACCAAGACACTTGAACTCAAGTACAAGCTCATTCTCTTTGAATCTTGCTACTGCTATAACTCCATCATGCTCCAGAAGGTAAGAATTTTCTTCTACTGGAAAGAGGCTGGAAATGTAGACCTTCTGAGGTACCAATTGAATCAGAAACAAGGAAGACTTAAGAGGTAACGCACTCTTTCTTTTACCTACCAAAAGCTCATAAGTAGTGCCTTCAAGCCTCGTGGAATATGTACTGCTTCCTGTAGGAACTAACTTGACAGTATGATATACTTTCAACACACGAAGAAGCGCACTACTTTTTTTCTTTTTTGCTCTCTCTCGCTGACTGAGAGAGAGCTTAGTTTTTGATAGCATTCTCCATCACCTCACCTCTTCCTTTACCTTTACGCAAATACCATCGCAGGAACTATCCTCAACAAGCTTCATCTTGCACATATCCAAGAAGAAAGGTAGAAACTTTCCTTTGAAGTCCTCAAATTCCTGGCTTTCATCTAACTCTTGGCTTAACTGTACCAACGTGTAGAAAACCAGATACATGAACTCTCTCCACGCAATAACTACTTTCTTCTTCTTAAGCTCCTCAAAAATCTTATTCTTAAACCTGAGGATACCAAGGTACCTATGCACCAAGAACAACGTCTTCAAGAGCCTCTCCTTGCACTTTGGATGGTAGTGTATCTCCTTCTGTTTATCCTTCAAGCTTCTCTTACGTGCTAACAAGACCAAACCATGAAGAATACTTATCTCATTC
>QNAP01000283.1 GCA_003641795.1 Thermotogae bacterium
GGGCTTCAAGAAGGTCGCGAACTTCTTGTTCTTTGCAGAAAACCAGGTATTTTACCGAATTAGATATTACCGAAATATTTATGTTCTCGGAGATGAAATTCCCTCTTCCCCATCTTCTTTCTACTACTCCGAGCAACGAAAGAGCACTTATGGCCTCTCTTACGACGGATCTACTGACGGCAAAAATCTCGGAAAGTTTTCTTTCAGGAGGCAGAGGGGCTCCTGGTAAAAGCTCACCGTGAGCGATGGCGTTTATTATTTGATTAACAACATCCAGGAAACTGGTTGATCTTTCAACTTTGGAAAACAACGTTGTCGCCTCCAAACTCGTGTTCAAACAAAAGTATACTATCACATCTAACTTGCGGAAAGAACTGGCGTGAGTTCCGGTACTCCCAACACTTGAGCCACGTGGGGACACTTGGAAGTCAGAAGGAAGAAGACCTTTTCGGAGGTTTCGTAGAGACCCTCCAAGTTTCCTTGGCCTTTGGAGATCACCACGCTGGCTCTTTGGAAGATTTTTCGGAATTCTTCGGAGCTTTCTTCGAGTATAACTCCAGGGTAAACCGAACCGGAATCGATGATCTTAGCAAAATTGTGCACTCCCGAAGCGATCGCATCTCGGTAGGTCACATCGTTGATGATAGGAACGTGTCTCACAGCGTAGTAAACATCACAACCCATCTCTCCCAACTGATGCAACGTGATGGTGTCGATAACGCTTTCTCCTGCGTTATCTCCCACAAAGAGTACGACGCGTCCTCTTTCCAAACGTTGTAAGAACTCTGAATAAGCGGGGGCATGAAACCGCTGTTTGAGTACCGTTGTGAGACGCTCACGAATCTTCTCAGGTGAGGTATCACGCTGACCGAAATCTATGGCGTTTCCCGCTGCGCTGATATGAAGTGCTTCGAAAAGCGGGTCGTCAGCGTTTTCAACGCGGTGTTTTAGTTCGACGATAAAGGTTTTGGCGAGCTCTATTGAGTAATCCTTGTGATCTTTGAAAGGATCGGAGTAGCCGCGGTCTTCCAAAACATCGTACATCACGCGTGTCAAATGCAAAGGGGACGTTCGATCCGATACGCTCGACATGGCTTTCATGCTTTGCATCAGAAACTCCCAGGCATCTTTCTCCTTCATCTTGAGGATCTCGGTTATTCGATAAGCCTGGTTGAAGACGCAGTCAAGACATCGAGGGACAGCGTGAATCACGACAACGCACCTCTCCAGCGTTCAGACCTTTCTGAACTTCCGCAGGATCAACCGCAGAATGGGCCACGAGATCTCTTTCTTCGATTTGGTCTTTCCCACCAAAATCCGTTCGCTGTTGTATATCCGAGTTGCCAGTGCCACAAAGCCTACCGAAAAAGCGGCCGAGTACAGGATGCCCAGAATCACGAGACTTTGATTGTTGAGCATGAGTTCCTTCATGGCGATCATGGGATGCGTAAAAGGTATTAAAAAGACAAGCACTTTGAGCGCAAAGGGAAGGGTGACGTAGTCTTTGAACATGGTGAGGAGCATGGGAACAATCCCCAGCATGGTGACCGGGAAGGCGAGCCCTTGGGAACTGCGGTAGTCCTTTGCGAAACTTGCCAACACCACAAATAACGAGAGTCCAGCCATCAGCGCGAAGAATAGCGAGAGACCGAAAAGAGCGTAGTCCATACCACCCAAAGAAAGCATCTGTTTCATCTCGTCAGGAATCTGGAAAGAGAAGGGACGCATGTAGAAAACCATGCCCACCATGTATATACTTGCCAAAATTAGCCCAGTTACCGCACTGGCCACTATCTTGCTCAGCACTATGTGATTCCTGCTCACGGGAAGAGTTAAAAGGGTTTCAAGAGTTCTGTTTTCCTTCTCCATGCCCATGGAAGAGATCACAGTCATGCCTGACATCATGATGAGCATCAAAACGAGTACGGGAATCATGGAGGAGCGTGACTGGATCGTGCCTATCACAAGAGAAGGCGGTCCCTGGACCCTTAAATTACGAATCGTTGTTTCTTCCTTCAATTGGAACGGATCGAGCAGGACATCTGGGTCTATACCTCTGTAACCTCCTTGTAGGAGCGATTGGGTGATCGCTCTTTTCAATGCTTCAAGCTGCTGATATAAAGCGCTATGTCCAGAGTTGTCCATTAACCCGGTTCCTTTGGCTATCCAAATGACTTCCAGCTGCTCTTTTATACCAGAAAGGATCGATGTGCTGAAATTCCGGGGTATCACGATGAGCGCAATCCCTTTCGAAGCTTCCAAGGTTCTCATCGCTTGATCTTTGCTATCACCGGTGTATACTATCTTGGCTGACTTTTGAAAGAATTCGTCTACAAATTGGCCGAGTTGACTGTTGTCTTTGTTGATAAGTGCGATTGTTGGTGTTTTTGGCACACTCTTTTCTGCGCTTCCTATGGCCTGGCCGAGCATACCGTAGACCGCGGCCAAGATTGTGATAAACAAGATGGAGTATAAGTTGAGCAGCTCCTTCAACTCTTTCTTCAAAAGGTTGCCGAACATTTTACCACCTCGACAAAGACTTCTTCGATGTTCTGGGCATTGTACTTCTCTTTCAATTCTTTCGGAGTACCCCCTTCCACGATTTCCCCGTTGTTTATGAGGGCGATCCTGTCACAGGTGAACTCCACTTCCAGCATGTTGTGGGAAGACAACAAAACGGTGTGTCCCTGTGCCGCAAAATTTCGAATGATCTTTCTGACTTCCCAAGCGTTGATAACATCGAGACCAGATGTGGGTTCGTCCAAAATTGCCA
>QNAP01000284.1 GCA_003641795.1 Thermotogae bacterium
ATGGAGAAGAGATCGCCGTTGTGGACGGAAGGGTGGAATTTCACTTCGATACGGGGAATCACTTGTTGTTGGTGGAAGCCATAGACGGCAGCGGCAATGCTTCCCGATGGGCAAGGGCGATAACCATAGAACCGCGTCCTAACGTTCGGGTCGTGAAAACGCGGCTGGGATGGCTTTTGTGGAGAGATTCAAATACCTCCACAGGTTGGCTCATTGGTGGCCGTAAAGTCAGTGCCCAGCAGATCGTTCTGGTGTCTTCAAAGCTTCCGGTATCGATCCTTTCTCTCGACGGAAAAGAGGTGAAGGTGGAGCTACCCTGAAAGTGAGAGAAGAACTGAAGAGAATCAGTACAATTCTGTTCCTCACAGTAAGCGTATTGTTGGCGTTCTTTTACCTACCCTGGAGATTTTCGGTGGATAAGATCAACAACGTCGTGGCGATAGCGTTGTGGGGAAGGGTTGTCAACCACGATTTCTTGCAAGTTGGCGAAGATGTGGTCTTCGCACGTGATCCAAGTGACGTGCTGAAAGATGCCGCCATAGTGATTCCAATCGCAACGAATACTTCTGTACTTGAAGAAATCGTTCGTAAAAGCATCGAGATCGACAAGAAAGTCGGAATACTTGAATTTTACGAGAACGAAGCGCTACTGAAAAAAACGGCGCGAAACTATCCCCTCTCCTCCTTTTTGAGGGTACACCGGATGAAACCAACGGAATATGCTGGATACAATCCGCGCTCGCTCAGGCAACGATTGGTACGTGCGGTGAGAGAAAGAAGCGTTGATCTCATACTGTTGCCTCCACCTCCAGAAAAATGGGGGTTTTCGTACCCTGAGCTTGCGCTTGATATCTACTATTCCATAGTGAAAGAAGCACGTTACACAACATTGCCAGCCTTTCATCCCGTGAAACTCCCCGTATGGATGAAGTTGGTGGCTTGGGTTGGACTTTTTGGAGTCTACGCCTCCATCAACGTTGGATATGTGATAGTGGCCATTGTGCTGTCGTTCTTGGGAAACTGGGGTCGTTCGCTTTCCATCATCTTTGCCACAGTCTTGCTTTACAGAACTTTCAAGAACTCCAAATGGTTCCTTCGGTACCTTTCGTACGTTCCCCTTGCGGTTGTTACCAGTTCTATCTTCGCTTCGCCAGCATATGTCGCAGGTATTCAAGAGTTTCGAGGAGTGAAGCTCTCTCTTATCGCGCTTCCTGCACTGGTAACCCTCAAGGCCCTAATAGTGGAAAGACCAAAAAGGTTCGAACGAAGTGACTTGATCATCGTGGTGCTACTTGCGGTTGCGGGAGTTTACTACCTTTTTAGAAGTGGCAACTATGGCTTCGCACCCGCTTTTGAAGTGAGAGTCAGAGATTTCTTGGATGCCGCGCTTTACGCGAGACCTCGAACCAAAGAAATCGTGGGGTTCGCTGCAGCAGTTCTTATGGATCTGAATCCGCGACTACGGAGTACCAAGTGGGGATTCATCTTCGAGATACTGGTAGCTGTGGGTATGGTATCGGTGATCAACACCTTTTGTCACCTCAAGGGACCCATTTTCGTTCACCTTGTTAGAACTCTGAACGGCCTTTGGACAGGTGGTTTCGTAGCTTTATTGATAACGGGAGTGTGGTCACTTTGGGTAGGGAAATCTTACTGACAAACTCGAAGGGAGTAGTTCCAGTCAGTGTAACAGGCAATTGGTGCGCACTAAACTGCGCTCATTGTGGACGGCATTATCTACATCATATGAGCCCTATAACCCAACTCGAGAGTTGGTACCAAATGGGAAAAAGACACTTCTTGATAAGCGGTGGTATGGACAAGTTTGGAAGGATTCCCGTAAACGGTGTGATCGGCGTAATAGAGAGCTTCAAAAGGGCACATCCAGATGTCCATTACAATTTCCATACAGGTCTTGTGGATCGGGTGACTGCACAAAGGATCGCGGTCATTGCCGATTCTGTTTCTTTCGATTTTGTGGGCTCGGTCGAGACGATTAGGGAAGTCTACGGTCTTGAGAAAACGCCCGAAGATTTTCTGAAATCTGCCCAATTCCTCTCAGAATTAAGCCAGAACTTTGCGATTCACGTAACCATCGGGCTGAAAAGAGGGGTTCTCTCCCATGAAGAACAAGCTCTGGAACTACTCCAAGATCTGGCGTTCAAAAAGCTGATATTCATCATCTTCATTCCAACTCTCGGAACGCGCTACGAGAGTGCAAATCCACCAGACTTCGAGGATGTGAAACGTGTGTTCGATCTCGCCAGAGAAAGGTTTCCCCACAAGCACATTGCCCTTGGTTGCATGCAACCCAAAGGGAGCTACAGAGATCAATTACAAGAGATAGCCCTATCTTGTGGATTGAACGAGATTGTCAATCCAACGCGGAAGCTCAAGGAATTCCTTCGAAAGCGAGACATACCATACAAAGAGCGCACCGGTTGTTGTGCGATGTGAGAGATAAAAGACGTTCTTGATAGGGTGTCTCAAAAATCAGTAGCAACCAACAATATCAGCGACCTTTCTGGGAGGGCGATTGTTCAGGACATTGAACATAACATACAGGTTGTATAAAGAAGATTTCACATTGCAGGATGCTTGTTGTGCTCTGCTTTTCCCTTGCTCGCACTCACAAACGGGCACTGCCATGAAGATTCAACATCCTGTTTCAGCTTCATGCTCGCTACATCCATGTAGCTCGGTGCCCGTTTGTATGAGTGCTCGCTTCGGCGCTTCGCAAGACAAGCTTTCTGCAATGTGAAAACCTC
>QNAP01000285.1 GCA_003641795.1 Thermotogae bacterium
CCCCTACTCTCTTCTCGGAATAAAGCCGCTTCTGAACATGCAAGGGCAACGGCACACAAGTTCTCCAATGAGATTAGCGAGCAAAAGTCCTCCATGCTTTTAGGAGTTATCTCAATCGCTCTGTGACAGATATCTTCGAAAAGTTCCCGCCCAGACTGAAGTTTCTCTTTACAGCGAACGATACCTAGCGAAGACTCCGCTTGCGTCTTTACTTGACCAAGAAGGCGTGTTATTTCTTCTGAGTTTGCAGTCCTGCCGCTTTTTTTGATATCGCCGACCCGCTTCTTCCAGTAATCTATTCGGCCTAGATCATCGTTCCGGCAAATTCCACCCTCACATGAAACTTGGCCAGCTCTAGCGCCACTGCGCCGCCCAAAGACCAATGCCTCCGCAATGGCACAACCATTCAGACGGTTAGCGCCGTGAACTCCTCCTGCCACCTCTCCCGCTGCCAAGAGGCCCCTCAACTCGGACTGCCCCTCAGTATCTGTACGAATACCCCCCATAAAGAAATGCGCTTCAGGCGCAAGGATTAGTCTCACAGATCGCGGACTCACTCCTGCCTGTCTGAGGATGATCGCCGCTTTAGGATTAGCTAGTGCAAACTCCTCGTCTGAGAGATCTGAAAGATCAAGCAGCACCCCTCCGTCGACATCTCTACCGGCTCGGATTTGCTCGTAGATAGCTCTCGCGGCAATATCTCGGCTAGTAGCTTCCTTTCGGACCGGATCATATGCTTCCATGAAACGTTCTCCCTTGGAATTCAGTAGCTTGGCTCCTAACGCGAAAGTAGAAGGCTGAATTGGAACACGTGTTTTTTTAAATGGCGCCGGTTTCACAATTCTCCAAGGGTAAAACTGAATGAATTCCATATCACGCAAAGTAGCTCCAGCCCGCAAAGCCATCGCATAACCGTCGCCTGTTATATCTTTTGGGTTACTTGTAACTTTGAAAAGCTGGCCTGCTCCCCCGGTTGCCAGGATTGTCGTCTTAGACCATATCACGATAAGGGAAGGTTCAACGCGGTTAACGCAAATTGCACCTGTAACCCGTTCACCATCCCCTAATAAGTCAACAACGATAAGGTTATCCAGTACCCGACATCCATTAGCTATAACTTGTTTTTCCAATGCTTGTGTAATTTCCAAACCTTTTCCGCTGAGGGGTGCTATTACGCGGGGAAAAGAATGCTCCCCACTTAATGAGAATACGTAACTCCGCCCGCGTTTTGGAAAGCAAACACCCCACTTCTCTAATTCATATAGTCTATCCACAACCTCCTGTGCCAAAACGGTAACTAAACGGCTGTCGTTAATTGAACAACCTCCCTTCACCACATCCGCAATAAATGCCTCCACGCTGTCATTGCACCCGAGGGGGACTGCAAAGGCACCAGATGACATGACAGAAGATCCGCTGCGTGCGAGCTTTTTCTTAGTGATTATAATGACATTGGTGGAGTACTTAGCGCTCTCAATCGCAGCTCGCAGTCCTGCAAACCCCCCTCCAATGATCAAAACGTCTGTTTCAAGATGGGCAATCATAGTCAACACTTCAAAGACTGTTTACTACCTTACTTAGCCGCATAGGAGTTTATCGAGAACCAACGCCAATAGTTTTGCTTTCTCATAAAGCGAATCGAGCTCTATAAATTCCTCTTCGCTATGGGCTCCTGAACCGACAGGTCCCATTCCGTCAATACACGGGATCCCATGGGTAACAATTAAATTTCCATCTGAAGCTCCCCCACGCGGAGCCACTGTAAAATCAATATTATATCCTAAAGTTGCACCAGCTTCCCGAACTACCTGTTTGAGTCGCTCAGTCCCGGCAATAGGTTCCATTGGAGGGCGATGAAATCCCCCTTGCACTGAGACACTGGTGCCCTTCACGAAAGAACTGGCGACGAGTTTATTTATACCCTGTTCTATTCTTTTTTGCTCTTCCAAATTGGCCACCCGGATATCAACGGCCGCTTTTGCTGAGTCGGGCACAATATATGGTTCCTGTCCTCCTTCAATAGTACCTACGTTAACTGTTGTCCCTTGTTTGGGGTCAGCCAATCGGATTATTTCAATAAGTTTTCGTATCAATTCCTCAATAGCGTTGACCCCCTTATCCGGCTCCGAACCTGCATGTGCAGCTTTGCCCTTGACTGAAAGCCTGAAAATGCCGACCCCTTTCCGGCGTGTAACGAGAGTACCGCCAGGGGCTGCAGGTTCGCACACAAAAGCCCAGTCCGCGCCTTCTAGCCACGAAGGAAGGTATCTACGGCTCTCAGGCGACCCTGGCTCCTCGTCTGCATTTAAGGCTATCTTTAAACTTCCCTTCATAAGCGTAGATCTATATTCTAATAGAGCTCGAACAGCGTAAAGCATAATTACCAAACCGCCCTTCATGTCCAGTACTCCTGGGCCATATGCTTTCCCCGCATCTGTGTCAAGCGTGAAGGGACGTTTTCTTACCGTTCCCACAGGAAATACGGTATCCATATGACCCATCAAGAAAATGCAAGGGCGTCCTGAACCAAGCTGAGCGTAAACATGATCTCCATATTTATCTCCAGGGAATAGGGTCACCTGAAAACCCATCTTTTTTAGGTGATCCCCTAAAAGCGATCCAACTTGGGCAACGCCCTCCCTGTGATTACTCCCGCTGTCGATATTGACTATTGCTTCAAGTAAGGCACACATTTCTGACCGCCTGGAATCTACTATCTCTGCTAGTGGATGCACCACCATCACCTTCCTTCCCG
>QNAP01000286.1 GCA_003641795.1 Thermotogae bacterium
GAGCCCACCCTTGGCTTGGACGTCACAGCTGCAATAGAGTTGAGGAAGCTACTGAGAAAGATTGTGAAGGAGCGGAAAAAGACGATCTTGCTTTCCACCCACGACATGAACCTTGTAGAAGAAGTGGCCGACAGGGTGGCCATTATGAACCATGGGAAGTTAGTAGTTTGCGAGGAAAAGAAAAAGCTCTTGAAGATCTTCAGTGCAAGAAGTTATCGGATAAAGTTGCTAGCGACTGACGATGTGGAGCTATCGCCCTTAGAAAAATTCGAGCTGAGGGATGTAACGCGGCAGAATGGCGTGGTAGAGCTTTCGGTCGACTTACGGGATCCTCACAGATTCTTCAGTTTTATGGAAAGCCTCAAGACTCTCAACGTTGAAGTGGAATCCATCGAACAAGAAACCGTGAACTTCGAGAAGATATTCATGAAGTTTGTGGGAGAAGAAACGAAAAGAGTGGACACCATCACTTCGTGACAATTGCCGTTTAGTGGTTTTCTGTGAGGACATCTGCACCTTGTGAATTCGCCTTTCTGTATCACTGCTTTTGCCGAATCTTGGACAGTTTGCGAATGTGTTCGAAAGATTGTCGAAAGGTAGTGTTGATCCTCCAGCGCGAGTTTCTATCTGTGCTCCTTTTTTTCCTCAATTTACCGCGCGAAAACTCATCCGACTTTTGAGCTTTGAAATGCCAGAACCTACGCGATAGAAGGTGAGAAGGCGTATTCGTCGTTTGAAAAGTAGACCATGATTCTTACTTCTTGATTTTTCGAACGCATTCGACCGTTCGTTAAAAAAGTGATACGTAACCGCTGGCCACACTGAGAACAAGAAGCATCAAAGGAAAGTTTATTCTGAAAAAACGTGAGTAAGTTATCTTACTGCCGATATGGTTCTCCAACATTCCAACTCCCACGATGTTAGAAGCCGTCCCCACGAGTGTACCTATCCCTCCGAGGCTTGCTCCAAGAGCGAGGCAGTACCAGTGAATTGTGGAAGTGTACTCTATACCTCTCAACACGGGAATCATCACTGTCACAGTGGGCACCGCACCTATGAAAGCGGATGAAAGTCCGCTGATCCATATAACGGCCAATCTGAGGACCATATCTCCATGGGCAACCCTGGCGAGGGCATCTCCAAGATGACCAATGATTCCAACCTCTTCCAATGCGAAAGATAACATGAAGAGCCCAATGAAGAGGAAGATGCTGTCCCACTCGACACTTTTCACAACCTCGTCGAAGGTTTTTCCGGAGATCAAGGTAGCTACCGCAGCACCTGTCAAGGCTATGGTAGCCATTTCCAGATCCATTTGTTCGTGGATCACAAAGAGCGCTATCACCCCGAAAAAGACGACTAAAAGGCGCTTTAGAAGCCTCTTGTTTGCGAGCAGTTCTTTCTCATCCATCAATCGAAGCTGTCGCATTCGCACTCCCATCCCAGATCTTAATCCCAGTAGTCGCTTAAAATAAAGTAGCACCAGACCCAAAATCAGCAAAGATGGAGGAGTCATGAATGCAGCAAATCGAAGAAAGCCTATCTTGGCCGCCGATGCTACTAGGATGTTGGGAGGATCACCTATCATTGTCATCGTACCACCAACGTTGGATGCGGTAACGGCCAACACAATCAAAGGTGTGGGGTCCATCCTCACGGTATCTGCTATCAGCAACAGGATAGGCGAGAGCAAGAGAACCGTGGTTACATTGTCCAAAACAGCCGAAAGAAGCGCGATGACAATCATCATATATATGACGAGCTTCCAGAAATCGTTGCCGACAAGTCGAACTACTTTTATTGCAAGGTATTGGAAGAGTCCCGTATCTTTGAGCAAACCCACAAGGATCATCATACCTAACAAAAGACCTATGGTGTTAAAATCGATGAACAAGCCAACGTTGTGGGTTTTCATTGACTCGATGACTTTTGCGAAGGCGATCACCATACCCATGGTGAAGACGATGACGGAGCGGCGCACCCTGCCCAGGATGATGAAGAGATAGGTCACAAGAAATATAGTGAAAACGAAATATCTCTCAAACATCCACCTTTCTCCCAAACTTCAGAGATTTGTTGAGGTTTCTAAAGAACTCCAATTACTCGTGATGAAGATGATGTATGACATTATGAATGATAGCACGTTTGCAAGCAATGGACAATAATGGCTGCAAAAATGGAAAGGGTCCTGTATTTCTGCAGAATAAAAGAAACTCTCATTAAAAGGGCGGACAACAGGCCCATGAAGAAGTGTCTTTATCTTCCCGGAAAGATTATACTTCAGTTTCTCCAGGACAATGAAGGGGAATGAGGATTCTAACATGGTTTCTAAACGCCATTATGGAATACTGGGCGCAATCTTCATGCAGATGGGCAGTGTCAAGAAATTGCTGTAAAAAGGCCCTATATCCCATCATAAGACATTTCCTTCCATGTCAAGAC
Source organism: Thermotogae bacterium (assembly GCA_003641795.1). GTDB lineage: Bacteria > Thermotogota > Thermotogae > UBA12178 > UBA12178 > UBA12178. The sequence goes on from QNAP01000286.1 coordinate 2,443, forward strand.
ACCTTCTCCCTGTCAACCACTCTTCGTTTATGTCTATCAGTATCGCAACCGCAAGTCTTATTAGTGATCGCTCGTTCGGAAACGCGCCTACTACTACAACCAGCTTTACCCTTCTAAGACCATGGTTCTTTAATGCTTCAGTTAACTCTAACCAGAAATCTTCTCCTCCATTTTCCGCAAGCTTTAACCCGAGTATCTCTCTGTATCCATCCTCTCTGATCCCCTCTACTGTCAAAAGTGCTTTCGTCTTGTATCTACCTGCCACTTCATCTCTTACGTTGTAATAGCTCGCATCGACAAAGAGATATGGGA
>QNAP01000287.1 GCA_003641795.1 Thermotogae bacterium
CATCCGTACAAAACGACCTCGAAGCCGCACGGATGCGGCTGAGAGCGAAGCTGAAGCAGGAGGCTGAATCTTCGCGTGGGTCGTTTTGTGGATGTGAACGAGGGAAAAAGCGAGTGCAAGCTGCGTGAGCGTGAGGGATTCACCCCTTTCTTCTCTATGCTATGTTCAATGTCCTGAACAATCGCCCTCTCAAAAAGGTCGCTGATATTGTTGGTTGTTACTCTGATTTTTGAGACACCCTATGAAATATGGATAAGACCGTTTACTTCTCGATCTTCGGTTTTTGCATCAACTTGATGCTTCGTTTGAGTTCCCTTATCTTCATCTTCTTCAGTATAAAACTTCCAATGACGAACTGGAAAGGGAGCCACGTCACGTGACCAGCAGGAATGAAGTGTCGGTGTGGTCTGCCAAGAGCTTCCCACAGGAGTTTTCTGCTTCTTCGAGGCAGAGATTTGTCGAAGATGGCTTCGAGCATAGTTATCCGGCTCGTTGGAACGAACCCAGCATAAGCTATGGGATCTACCTTCAAGAGGGGATGAATATCCGACCGCAACATTTCTTCAACGCTTTCGAAAGATTTCAAGCGTTGGATGTCATGCCAAAAGATGTCTTGGAATTTCTTCCTGTCATCCAAGAAATATTCACGTCCACCCCCGCGTTGAAACTCCCTGCGAACGAAGGCCAGTGTCGGTGAATGCCACATGAGTTCGGCGATATCACCCCCAGCCGCGATCACAATCGTCTGACTGAACACGTCTTCGTCCACAGCATCGACGATCACTGAAAGCATTCCCCCAAGGCAGTAACCGACAAGGCAGTTATTTTCATGCCAATAGCCGTTCTGCCCTAAAAAATCCGCGCTCGTCAATATATCCACCACCGCGTGCTCCCAAAACCTAAGTGTTCTCTCCACGTTGCTGGAAAAGTAGTCCTTTCCGCTGGTAGAACCATGTGCAGTCCGAGTGAAGTTACCCGGTAGAATCGGTACTGTTGTCCTCACTCCGGCACTGGCCAAGTGCGAAGCCAACCACATCAAGAAGGCGATATTCTTCGTACCGAGCCCGTGGAGAATCATCACCGAGCCAACAGGCACTTCCCTGGGTTCAAAGTGATAAAGTTCCACTGTCTCCGTGCCTCTTTCAGGTCGATGATAACGGGTAGCGAACCTTATGTGAGAACATCGAAATTGCTTGGTCTTGAGAATGTAGCCCTCTGTGAATTCCACTGGACCACGTTCGTAATCAAAACTTACCATCTTACCACTCCCGCTTATTCGGTGACCGCATCGTGCATGAAGTCGATCATGTCCTGAAGTATCTTGATTGTATAACGATCTCGCATGGTGAACTCGAAGGAATGGTCACCTGTGGGATGAAGCCTGAGAAAAGCCTTCACCCCTTCTTCTCTGAGCCGCTTATAGGTTTTTATGGAGGATTTCGCTGGAACCACGCCGTCGCTAAGGCCGTGAACGAGAAAGGTCGGTACCATCTTTTTACTCACCCATGTAATAGGCGAGTACAATTTGTAATCTTCCAGATTCTTCGAGGGCAACCCTTTCAACACCGCCACTACCGAAAAACGAGCGAAAAGTGATTCAACTGCCCAATCCCAGAGATCGGTGAGATCTGAAGGTGCATACCAAACCACCACACCCCGTATACCTCTCATTTTCTCGATATGATTGTGATACGAGTGATAGGTAGCGTAATAAAGCGCCAAATGACCCCCAGCGGAAAGACCCATGAGGAGAAGTTTATCCGCACCGATCTTGAGTTTCTGCGCGTTTTTTCTTATGTATTCTATGCTATCTTCATAATCTTGCAAAATATCGTTTATGTGATATAGGTAACCATAACGGTAATCCACAGTTGCCACAGCGAATCCGTAGTGATTCAAGAATCTGTACCAAGAGATGTTGTTCGGTTGCTTTCTGAAACCGGAAAGCCACCCGCCACCGTGGGCGAACACCACTGCCGGAAATGGAGGGTTACCCTTTGAGGGATAATACACGTCCAGCTTGTAGGAGAGCTGATCGATTTTGTAAACGTGGGTGTAGGGACCGTCCGAGGACGATTTCGGAACACTCAGCGGTAGCCGACCAAAGAGGACGCGGATCAAGGATTTACCGTTCACAAAGAGTAGTAACGCGAGCGCAATCATCCAGTTCCACACGATGAGAATGGGAACAGCAAGCAACAGTAAGAATTTGAATGTTCTGATCAAAAAAGGCCGCAAACTCCGCAATTTTGCTGGACTCATGGTATCATAAACCTCTCATTCTATGAAGTATCCCCCTGCTCCTACCATAAACAAAGTAGAAGGGTGCTTCATTAAAAAGGCTTACCCCTCCATCACAGCCTTAGCGGCAATGAAGAGTAAGGGCCTTCTCCTCGGACCTTGCACGCTTTACAATCCTCTTTTATTTTACTCTCAGTTGGATGAAGTAGCTCGATGAAAATAGAAACAATCTTTGAGTCGAATGATAAATTGTAGAGTGTCTCAAAAATCAGAGTAACAACCAACAATATCAGCGACCTTTCTGGGAGGGCGATTGTTCAGGACATTGAACATAGCATAGAGAAGGAAGGGGTGAATCCCTCACGATCACACAGCTCGCACTCGCTTTTTTCCTCGTTCACATCCACAAAACGACCCACGCGAAGATTCAGCCTCCTGCTTCAGCTTCGCTCTCATCCGCATCCGTGCGGCTTCGAGGTCGTTTTGTTTGGATGCTCACTCG
>QNAP01000288.1 GCA_003641795.1 Thermotogae bacterium
ACTTATATTTGCTTTTTCCTCACTTGCATTCACCAAAAGACCTACGCGGAGAAACAGGGGTTTTCACATTGCAGAATGCTCGTCTTGCGTGGCGCCGAAGCGAGCACTCATACACACGGGCACCGAGCTACACGGATGTAGCGAGCATGAAGCTGAAACAGGATGTTGAATCTTCATGGCAGTGCCCGTTTGTGAGTGTGAGCAAGGAATAAAGCGGAGCACAACATGCTTTCTGCAATGTGAAAGAAAAAGAAGCGGTGAATCCCCACGCTCACACAGCAAGCACTCGCTTTTCCCTCGTTCACATCCACAAACGACCCACGCGAAGATTCAGCTTCCTGCTTCAGCTTCGCTCTCATCCGCATCCGTGCGGCTTCGAGGTCGTTTTGTATGGATGCTCACCCGGCGCTCGTGAGGCTGGGTGACCGTGGGGGATTCTGAAGTAAGGGAAAGAAAAAGCGCTAACTTCAGTGCTCCGCAATACAAGCGCTATGCAATGTGAAAGAAAAAGGTAGTATAGTAAGTATCTTCATATCCGTTGGTGCTGTTTATTATGTGCAACAAAGATAAACCACACGTTGAGTCGTTCATTCTGTTTGTCGGAAACTTTCAAGGGTATACCCTTCGTATCTAAGAAGTCCTTCGTGATTTATCATAAGCTCTAGCTTTTCGATGTACGCGTCCCGCTCGATGGAATAATACCTTAAACCTTCCAATATTCTGATGTCACCTGTCCGTGCCCTGAGTAATCGATATTTCTCGTAACTCTCATGGGTGTTCAGATTCGCAACGTAACGCCGCAACGCCGCCATTAAAGACCTGAACACCCTGATCTCGTAAACGGCATCCTTTGGTCTGTTGTTTGGTAACAAGCCCGAGCCGGGTTTGAAGACTTGTTCACCCATGAGATTGTTGGCATGCATGGCGAACCTACTGGTTCCCCACCCCGATTCCAAGGCGGCTTGAGCAAGGGCTTGCCAAACAGGTACCGGTCTTACACGGAATCGGATTATCTCCGAATCGAGTTCGTCAAGCTCGTATTTTTCAAGAAGGTGAGAAACACTTTCAGGCGAAGCCGACCCCATCAACACTTTTTCGAAGAGTTTCGCTTCTTCTTTGATTTCCTCGTTTACTTTGAGAACTATGGGTAACATGATCTTGAGAAAAAGCTGCTTACGCTCGTCGACATTGGATATCTCGGGAAAATCCCTGGGAAGTCTCTCAGTGTATATTCTCGGCACTACGGTGTCGTCGAGATTCCAGCCCGCAAGCTCGAAAACACTCTTGAGATGGGCCGATTTTTGACAGTAGACATAACGATCTCCAACGAACCATTTGGAAAAAGAAGTCGCGGAGACAATCCCGTCGTACCAATCCGAGCCAAGAACAAACAAGAGTGCGATAAGACCAATTGGTAGTAACCACTTGCTTGAAAGACTTACTCGTCGTCTAGCACCGGAACGTACCAAAATCGATAATACCATTTCTCATCCTCGCTTCGTACGCGGATACCGAATCTGGTCTGGTCGCGCGCTACTATCACGGGATCTTTTAACGAGACCTCTGAACCGTTGATTTCTGCTTCCAGCCAGCCTTTTCCAGTTACATATACCTGGGCTCGGATGTATTTTTTATCACCCTCTAAAAGTCTCGCACGAATCCTCACGGGAGTATTCTTCCTGATACCTCTGTCGGAAGGCTCGAATTCTTCCAACAGTAGCGGCTCGCGAGTGAATATGTACTCCAAATGCTGGACACTCGCCCAATCTTCGAGGAGCGGTTCACGTGGAAGCGTGAATCTATCGTATCCTCTCTTCAGCGATCCCACGTCCTGAGTGAATGCCAGAACAAAACCAAGTTCTTTGAGCACCCTTCTCATCACCGCAGTGTAATGTCCGTAAGGATAAGCGTAATACAGCGCGGACGTTTTCAACTCCTTTTCGAAGATCTCCCTCGCTTTTACCGTGTCAGCTCTAAAGTACCCTTCAAGCTCACCTTCATCCATCTTGTTCAGCATCGAAGGAAAAGAACAATGGGAGAACGAGTGAAGACCAAATTCGACCCCCCACTCTGCCATCTCTCTTGCCATATCCCAGGTGAGGTAATCAGGATACTTGGAAATGCCCTCTACGTAGAGGAAAACGGAGAAAGGTACCCCAAAAGATTTGAAAATAGGGAAAGCCTTGGTATAAGCGGTCAGATAACCGTCGTCCACCGTGAAGAGTACGGCGGTTCTGTGGAGATCCTTTCGCCCAGAAAGATAATCTACGAGGTCTCGTAGCGTCCAGATCTCGTAATTCCGCTCTCTCACAAACTGAATGTGTTTTACCAAGTCCACCGTGGAAGTGCTCGTGGATGGATAACGATCGTCATCGAAACGGTGGTAGAGAAAGACAACAACCTTCTCTGCTGGGCTCAAGCCGCTCAGTGCTAGTAGTATCACCAATATCAACAGCTTCGAGAACGATCTCACCCAATCTTCCCTCCATCTTTGATGTGCAAGTCCAGTTGTGGGAAAGGTATGGAAATTCCCTCTTCTTTAAGACACTCGACTATACGACGAGCGATTTCGTTTTGAACTTTCCCCCAGTTTTCTCGCTTGAACCAAACGTATACGTTGTAATCTATAGAAGATGGCCCGAAACCCTTGAAAATCACGTTGTTGCCGAGTTCCTGCTCCACGGTTGTGCTGGTTTTTATCGCTTTCCACAGTGCTCTTTCCGCGGCCTCCAGATTAACAT
>QNAP01000289.1 GCA_003641795.1 Thermotogae bacterium
ATCTTTCCCAGCATTTTTTGAAGCGTACAGAGCTTTATCAGCAAGGGCAACGAGATCAGCGGCCCTTTCTGCTTTATCCTCTGGAACTCCTGCAACTCCGAAACTCAGTGTAATGGGAAACGGGAATGGATTCTTGGATTTGACAAGAGACCGAAGTTTTTCTGCAACTTCCACGCCTCTTTCCTTGGTGGTGTTTGTGAGAACGATGATGAATTCTTCACCGCCGTACCGCCCCGCGATGTCGGTGGCGCGCATCACCGAGGTCATCGTCGCGGCAATGAATTTGAGCACTTCGTCTCCTTTGGGATGCCCGTAGGTATCGTTTACGAGCTTGAAATCGTCTATATCAGCCATGATCACTGTGAACGGGACACCATAGCGTCTGTATCTTTCGAACTCCTCTTCCAGCCGTCTGGTGAAGTACCAACGTGTATAGAGACCTGTGAGAGGATCCGTGATGCTCGCGTCCCTCGCCAAAGTAACTTGGATCGTAGTCGTCAGGGCGATCTCCATCTGGTTGAAGTACTCCAAGTAATATTCGAGGGTCTCATTGTCAAGCATCAGATGGGGATTCTCACCATAAACGATCAGGTCGTATTCTCCATCGACACGAATTGTTTGGAGTATCCTAAAAGGTTGCGCAGTGGAAACATCTCGAATTCTTTTTCTGTCGGCACCTTCTGGCAGTTCTCCGAAAACGATCGCCGGTTTGCCAAAGCGTCTCAAAATCAAAGAAATACGTTCAACTGGCAACACCGTTTTCAATCTATCAGATAGGTATCTCAACAACTCTTTCGTGGAGGAAATGTTCCTCGAAAATCTGATGGTGAAGAGTGCCTCGTCTTTCATCAAATTCTGCATCCTGTACCAGTCTGGACGATCTCTCATGAATCGTTTGAGCACTGCAAAAGCGGGATGGGATTCCACTACCTTCGCAGCCTCTTTGAAACCTATGGACTCGTAAAGTGCGAGTGCACGCTCCAAATATCTGCGCGATTTCAGTCTTTCATCATCTGCCCAGAACGCCTTTCCAAGCGCCTCGTATATCAACGCTAATGGAAGAAGCATATCCACGAGGGCGCTATTCTCCTCCAATTCGAAGGCCATTTTTAAAAACAGCTCTCTATTGATCTTTATCATCCGATCCGCAAAGATTAAAAGGGCCTCCTCTTTCCAGAACATGGATTGGCGAGTGAATTCTTTCCACACACTCTTGAATTCTTCATCGCTTTCTGCCATGATCAGCTTCGCAAACGACCAAAAGTGAGGATGGGAGATCGCTGGGTCATCACGATACCTCAGTATCAATTCACGAGCCCTTTCGAAACTGCCGGCCATGGCGTACACCGTTACCAAGGCTCTCAACGATCGTTTGTGAAGCCCTGACGACTTTTCAAGCCGCAGTTCGTACTCGAGGTCTTCCACAGCGTCGTCGTATTCCTTGTTGTACGCGTGGTACATGGCTTCGAGAAAGTACGTCATAGCGATGCTACCAACGTTGTTGGCAGCCATGGCAACAGCTCGGATTTCCTGGAGTTCGCTGAGAAATTCCCTCTTCTGACCTCTATAGAGGGCGTGAATCAAAAGCTCGAATTTAACATCCATGAGCCCTTTGTATATACCCAGTTCTCTACTTTTCCCGACAGCCTGCTCCAACAGATGTTGGGCGAATGCCGGTAGAACGGGAAGGAGACGATTTGCTACCTCGCTTTGAAGCTTGATCAACGACAACCACGCACCGCGATGGGCCAAAGCCTCTGTGGATTTTCGAATCTTTTCAATAGTGACTGGATTGATCTGTGAACTTCCGAGAAGCTCGGTGAGCGCGGTTGCTCCTTCAACTTCTGCGAGGACTATCTCTTGTGCGCAACTGACAGGTGTGAATCCACTCAACTCCTTCTTAGCAAGCTCAACAAACTCATCCGATCGCTCGCCTTTGTTATTCTCCAACCTCAGCAGTAGGGTCAGGATACGCAGCCTCAAATAAGGTGGATGCTCTTTCAAATAGGGTGTCAATGCCTCACCTATCCTTGTTGCTTTTTCCAATTCTCCACTGTTGAGTGCTATCGAAAGCAACATAACATCCCTCAGATGCTTTATGCTGACGTGTTCAGTCAGCAGTTTCACTGCTTCCCGATGGCGTTCTTCCAGCTCCGAGTATATCCACGCAAGTCGTGTACCGAGTGTGTAAGATCGCTCCCCTGGCTTCAACAAGCCATGTGCTTTTTCAAAGAACATCTTTGCTTTGAGATAGTTGTGCTCATCCAGCTCCCGAACACCTTGTTTAATACACCATGTTGCTGCGGCTTTGCGCTCACCGAGTTGTTCAAGATACCACGCCTTCAGCCAAGGATCTTCAACGACTTCGAACAACCTTTCGTAGATCTTCCGGGCTTCCGTTTCATCCACTTGTTTTGCGAACATCTCCCAAATTTCGTACAGGCTGAATTTGTAGATACCTTCCGCCTCTTCATATAGAAATCCAAACTTTATCATCTTGTTTAACGCGCTATGTATCAATCGTACCGGTAAATCCAACACCTTTACCAAGGCATCCAACTCGCTCTCGGAAAACCTGGTGCCAAGAAGAGCCAATCGCGACCACGCCCAGAGGTACTCGGTGGGAACTGCCTTCAATCTCGCTTTCACTAAACCTTCGAATCCCCTCACGCTTTGTGGATCGAATTCCTCTGGGTTTTCCTTTATCCGTCGGTATACACCTCTCAGG
>QNAP01000290.1 GCA_003641795.1 Thermotogae bacterium
AAATAAATTAACTCCAATATACCGCTGGAAGGCAACATTTGCTGATTCGAGATTTTGAAATGAGTAATTATTAGCTTCATGTTCAGCGAGTGAGACTTTGCCCTCTAATAAATCTCGAAGTGCAGCATATTCCAGTTTGCCCTGTCGCTCATAGATGCGTTCTAACAAATCTGGATGGCTGTCAACAAAGGCTACGAAAAAATCTCGAAGGAAACTCTCCAAAGATGATACGAGGAACGGCAATAAGACATTGTTTTGTATGATTTCAGAAGGAAACCACGGAAGTCCATGCTCTTCCAAAAATCTAGTTGTTTTCTCAGCCTCTATCGACACATCCTGAGGGAGAGTTGCAATTCTCCATATGAGCTGCCGCGTATTGAGGTACACAAATCCGCAACGTTTTTCAGGATAAGTCAGTTTCGGAATATCGTTCTGTAAATAACCATAACGCCCCTCCTGAGGGTCGTAAACAGAGCCTCCAAACTTCTTTTTTAACTGCCTGATGACATGATTTTGCATATCTAGGTCTTCATAACTTCTTCCTGCATGGGTTGTAGCTACGAAAATAGTTTTCGTACCCCGTGGAGCTTCTTCGCCAGCCTCACATTTATACCAGTAAAGCCAACAGCCCCGAACAGAAGCTAAATCTTTCTCCTCAAACCAAAAATACCAAGGGCGCCCCCTCCCTTTCGTTTCTTCTATTCTAAATCCGAGGGGGAGAATAACTTTCTCTATTGCAGATTTTGACGGGGTTTTCTTACAGTATAAATATAGATCGAGGCTCATATGTCACCATCCAATTTTGAGGGATGTCGCCTAACGGTTTCGCGGGTATGCGAAGTCCGTAAGGGTTTGGGTGAGCGAAGCGAACCGCATACACCGTGTTAAGTGAAGTTGCCATTTTCTTTTCTCTCTAACTTATCAACTCCTATAAATGGTAAAAGCGAGTCTTTGTCCTTGGTAAGCATTATATCAGGATCAATCTCTTTAGGAAGCACAATTGTCAATACAGCTTGACCAAAAGCTTTTATGAGTATATTTCGCCTAGCTCTCAAACTACCAAAGTTCAGTTTTACGCCTTTGTAAAATCTTTCCTCAGAGCTTTCAAAAGCCTGATAAATAGGTGAGCTTTTTGAAACAGAAACATATCTTGGAAGATATATCCTCTCAGATTTTGGAAAGACTCCCCAACTCAGACGTAATTTAATATCGTTTGGATCCGTTGGCTTAGGCATCATACGAAACCATAAAAAACCGCTCTCATAAGGTGCATGCTCTAAAACTCGCCAAACTAAAGGAGTCAATGAGACTTTAACTTGATGCGCTTTCTTGACAAGTTCCCGGATGGAGATTCTATTCCATTCAGAGAACTCAATAATGGCCTTATCCGGAATTGTTAAATACGACGCAAAAGAATCGCAGAATCGCTCTTCTTTATTTTTAGTGGCGAATATTCCAGTTGAACATTCATGAATGTTAGCGAATTTTTGGTACAATCGTTCGAGTAGAACATGTCCAAGTTCATGAGCAATAGTAAATCGCTGGCGATATGGATGGATTGTTTTATTGACTTTTATAATGTAATTTCTCTTTTCTCTAACCAGTACCCCGTCGGACAAAATTAAAGTGGGCTTAACAATGACTCCTTCCTTTTGAGCTATTGACTCTATCGGGACCGGATACTGATCGACATTGTGGCGCTCTCGAATTTCGTTTGCCAGTCTGCGTGCGTTTGATGAAGAAAGAAATTGCACAGTATCAATATTTGATAGCATTTTAAACTCACTCCTCAAAATAGAGTTTTCTGATTATCTGGCTTTTGTTTTGCCATATTCTTCCACTCTTCTTTAGATATTGGCTTTCTCGGGAGATTACGATGGGCCACACCAGAGACTGTATCCTTTAAAACCTGTTCAAGATGACGGTATTTGGGAACAGTCCAACTCTCTTCAAATGCTATGCTGTCAAGATTACGTTTGCTAAAAACGTAAAAAAGAGGTTTCTTCAATGGCTCTTCAAATTCATCTGGATTCTCGAATAATACAATGTCTACTATTGCAGGGTTCCCAAGAATGAGCCTAGAAAGTTTCTCCTGTTTACTTGTCTCGCAGAGGAGAATAACAGGAACATTAGCTGTTCGAGCCATTTCGATTTCAGCACCTACCCCTAGGGCAGGTATGCCTATGTATGCAACGATAGCTCCAGAGCTTACTACTCTTTCATAGTCAGTTTTCCACACCTTACTGTGCGGGATGCCCTTTGTTGGTGTTGTTGGGGATTTGTGAGGACAATAGCATGTAAGACCCATACTCTGACAGACTTTTTCCACACGTTCGTAGATCTCCTTAGTCACCCAATCAAACTTTTCAGAGGTAAGATCTGAAAGAGCACCGGACATATACACATCCCATTTGCTTTCTGTGCTTTTTGACATTACTAACCACCTCCTTTTTCATTCCATTTTTTACCATTATGGCAATTTCATATAACAACTCATATCCGAACCCACTTCATATATCCCTCCATATTACGATATATCCGAACATGGTTCGCACATACACTCCTCTGGTCGAACTTCTCCATCTTTTAATTTTAATCATCTCCCCCGCCCCCATCTGTAAGTTACCCAAAGGAGTTTTACTCTTACCTATATCCTTATTACTCACATGTGCATATATTTCTACCGCTTTCCAGCAGATGTGTGACGAAACTATGCCT
>QNAP01000291.1 GCA_003641795.1 Thermotogae bacterium
AACGAATACTCCTGGATAGCCTATGTTCATCTAATCTATAGTCAGTTTTTCACATGGGAGAGTTTGATAACGATGGAAAACGCTCACGGTGCGTTCGTTTTCAACTCAAGGGTCTACACTCATCGTTCGTGGATGCCACGGTTATCGATGCGTACTCTCTTCTTCGAGCTGCTACACTCCGCTATCTCCTTGCGAGGTTTTCTCCAGATTCTGAGGTTTTTGAGATGTTGTCTTTTTCTCGCGCTCGTGGTCCTTGTTCTTTTTACCCCCATCGCTGGATTCACGGTGGACCTTCGTGTGGGCTATTATGACAATTCTCCCCTGTGTTACGAAGAAGATGAACGCGTCTTGGGCATCTTTCCAGAGCTTCTCTCAAAGATTGCGCTGAAAGAAGGATGGGAAGTGGAGTACGAGAGAGTCATCTTCTCCAAAGGGCTGGAGAAGATTCGCTCAGGAGAGCTCGACGTACTCGTTGCGGTGGCGGAAACGCCCCAGCGTAGCGAGTGGTCGCGTTTCAACGAAGTGACCGTTGTTCACAATTGGGGAGAGGTATACGTGCGCCCTTCTTCGAACATCAAGGACCTCGAAGATTTGGACGGCAAGACCGTGGGTGCTGTTAAAGGGGATGTTTACTACCGAGCTTTGAAGGAGCTTCTCTCAAATTTTGAAGTGAACGTGAGATTTGTCGAAGTGGAGGGCGACTACCCACAGGTGATGCGTCTTGTGAGTATGGGCGAAGTAGATGCCGGTGTCGCAAGCAAGATATTCGGACAGAAGAATGCCGATAGGTACAACCTCAAGAACGTTGGATTTGTGATCTCTCCCGTCAAGCTCAAATACATGTTCAGAAGGGGTGTAGGAGAGGAAATCGTTTCAAAAGTGGACAGTTACCTTAGCAAGTGGAAAGAAGACGAGGACTCTATCTATTACGCGGTTCTTGCAAGGCATCTGGGAGCTGACGTTGGAGTGAGCAACAGGTTGCTGCTCTATCTTCTTGTTATTGGAACCGGCGTGCTAGGGATTCTCTTAATGTTGGTAGCTGTACTGAGAAAGATGGTGGCGGCGAGAACGCGCGAGCTGGAGAAAGAGAAGGAAGAGCTCTTCGCTGCCAACGAAGAGCTCTTGGCCATGAACCAGCAGTTGGAAGCTACTCAAGGTGAACTCGATTTGGTTGCAGATAGGCTGGCGCAGCTCATCGACCTCGTCAACGAGATGGGAGAGAGGGATATCTCCGAAGAGGAATTCCTGCGGCACCTGCTGAACTTTGCTTTAGAAAACGTTCCGGAAGCAGATTACGGTAGCGTGTGGTTTATAGAAGATGGTCGATGGAAGCTCGTGACGGCGGTGGGACACGACGAAGAACGATTGAAATCGCTGGATCTTGATAAGAAGTATATGTACCCGGCAAAAGGCGTCGAGATAGTCAATATCATGGAATACGACAAAGTGGTCATGCCACCGGACATTGCAAAAGTGTTTAGAGAAGCTACAAAACCGATAAAAGAGTCCATGATCGCTTCTTTAAAAGTGGGTGACGACTATCTCGGTAACTTCGCTTTGGATATCGCTGAGGGTAGCGAGAAGAGCTTCTCAGATGTCTCCAAACGCCTTATGGAATCGCTGATCTCCCTCGCCTCCGCCTTTTTGGCGATGAAGCGGATGGTGAGGTTGCAGGGAAAGTTTCACAAGGACCTCGTGCGATCCCTCGTGATACTTGTTGAGTTGAGAGACCCCTACACCAAGGGGCATTCCGAGCGCGTAGCGGAGCTGGCGAGCGCTCTCGCCGAAAGGTTAGGCCTCGACAGAGAACGGGTGAGAAGGATCTACTGGGCGGGCTTGGTCCACGACGTGGGGAAGATTCTCGTGGAAAGCTCCGTTTTGAACAAACCTGGCAAACTGACGAATGAAGAAAGAACGCAGATAGAAGAACACCCCGTCTACGGGGCGAGGGTGCTTGAAATGGTGGAAGGGATGGAAGAGATAGCAAGGATAGTGCTGCACCACCATGAGAAGTGGGAAGGAAACGGTTATCCAAACGGGTTGAGAGCAGAAGAAATACCACTTGAGTCAAGGATACTGGCGGTGGTTGATGCCTTCGATGCCATGACATCAGACAGGCCCTACAGAAAGGCGCTGAGTATGGAAATGGCCATAGAAGAGCTGAGACGTTGCAAAGGGACTCAGTTCGATCCTGTAGTGGTGGATGCTTTCATTGAGATGATCCTTTCAGATGATGATTTCTTTAGAAATCCCCCCGAACTTCGCTGATTGGGAGTGCTTTCTGTTGCGTTCGCATTTGGAATGGAAGTGATCACTCCGCACTGTGGGATCTGTGGGGAAGCATTGATACCATTTTACGGGTCCATTTTACTTTTCAATACACAGGGTGTCTCAAAATCGGTAACAACCGACGATATCAACGACCTTTCTGGGAGGGCGATTCTTCAGAACATTGAACGTAGCATAAGAGGAAGTGGTGAATCCCACACGCTCACACAGCTTGCACTCGCTTTTTTCCTCCTTCGCATCCACAAAACGACCCACGCGAAGAGAGAGGGGATTCCACATTGCAGAATGCTTGTTGTGCTTCGCTTTTTCCCTCGCTCACACTCACAAACGGGCACTGCCATGAAGATTCAACATCCTGTTTCAGCTTCATGCTCGCTACATCCGTGTAGCTCGGTGCCCGTTTGTATGAGTGCTCGCA
>QNAP01000292.1 GCA_003641795.1 Thermotogae bacterium
CTTCTATCCCTTGAAGATAATGCAGAAAACCGTCTTATTCAAATTCAAACCTTTCTTAATGTAGGTCTTATTAAGGAAGCTGAACATAAACTGGCCAGCTTCAAGGAGAAATATCCAGATGAGCCAGCTGGCTTGCTGTTGGAGGCATCATTGGCAATGAAGCAGGGACAACTTAAGCGGGCCTTAGAACTGATAAACCAAAGGCTTGAGATTGACCGCGATAATGCATCAGCTTGGCGATTAAGGGGTGAGATCAATCTCCTTATGGCTAATTATGACCAAGCTATTAGCGACCTTAATAGGAGCAAGACTTTATCGGATGAGCCGTCTACTCGGATTATCTTGGCTAAGGCTTATTGGCTGGTAGGACGGGTTGAGGATGCCATAACCGAGCTTGGTCGAGCTATTAATGACCCTTCCGCCCCTATGGAAGGTGGAATATTGCTGGAGAGGATTTATCGGCAGTTAGGTAGAAAAGAGGCCTTAAAGAAACTTTACGACCAGCTCCTGGAGAAATACCCTGATAATCTTCATTGGTATAATCGGGCGGCTAATTTGGCCATAGAGTGGGGAGATTTCGATAGGGCTGAGCGGTTATACAAACAGGCCTGGCAAAAAGGCCAGGAAAAAGGCAAGGTTATGCTGTCTTCCTTTGATGGATATTTACGGTCGCTGCTATTAGCAGAAAAGTTAGATGAGCTTTTTGAGCAAGCTGGAAAACACGTGGATAGTAAATTAGCTCCTATAGCATACATTTGGATGGCAGAAGCAAAATTGAAGCTGGGTGACAGGACCACTGCTATTCAATATTGCTTAAGGGCTGTTAACAAAGCAAGCAATGATGAGTTTTTGGCCTCTGAAGTTCTGCGAAGAATGTACGTCCTATTGGGCGCAGAGCAAGTAGAAAAATATTGTAGGGAAAAACTTGAGGCTGACCCTAACTCGATTATTGCCAACTTGACTATGTTTAATTTGATGAAAATTAGGGGCCAATATAATAAGGCTATAGATTACATTAATAAATGCATAGAGATAGCAGGATCAGACAATTCCCGCCAGATTGATTATAGACTACGAAAAGCAACCCTTTTAGCCTTGGCCTATAGGAAAACTTCCGATAATAATTATTTTGAAGAAGCTATCGCAGAATACGAAAGTCTCTTAGATAAAATGCCGAATAATAGCAATGTCTTGAATAATCTGGCCTATATGCTGGCTGAAAATGATAAAAGCCTGGATAAGGCTTTGGAATATGCTGAAGCGGCATATAAAGCCAGGCCGAATAATCCTAATATTTTGGATACTTATGCGTATGTGTTGTATAAAAAGGGCAGATTTTCAGAGGCAGCTCAGCATTTACATGCGGCCTTACAACAATATGAAAGAACGAATAGTTCTGTGCCGGTGGAGGTATATGAACACTTGGGAATGATAAAGGAAAAACTCGGGGCGAAAGAAGAAGCTGTGGCTGCTTATAAACAAGCATTGCAAATGGGAGCAGATAAACTTGAGCAGACGGTCAAGCAGCGAATAGAAAGGGCTATTGAGCGCCTTTCGCCATAAAATAAATATAATATAATTGTATAGATAGAGAATCGACACAGAAAAGTAAATCAGGAATTAAAAAATGGTGGAGCAAAGACAAATGGCTGTGGTGAATAAAATGGTTAGACCAAGTACGCCCGAGCCAGTAATAGCGGCTGCAGGTTTAACCCCTAAAGAAATTTTTGCGATGCTACGTCGCCACCTATTACTGGTTATTTCTCTGACTATATTAGGTCTGCTAATAGGATGTGGAACATGGTACCTTTTGAGGAAGTATTATCCTAAATATACTGCTACAACCTATATTGAGGTGCTGCCCCCTATAGAAACAGATCCTACTATGTTTATGCCAGAGCAGGTCAGCAAAGAAATTCGATATAGTCACCGGCTATCATTGGCTACTCTTATAAAGCAGCAGAGCACTTTACAAGAGCTGGTTAGTAGAGATGCAATCAAGGAAACCCAGTGGTTCAAAGATAGAGATAGAGATATTAGAAAAGCCATCAAGTATTTAGAGAGACATTTGGATGTTTTCCCTCAGAGAGATGGTGATTACATCGAGATATCCATGACCTGCAGTGATAGAGAAGAAGCAGCGCTGATAGTAAATGAGATGGTGGATTTGTTTCTTGCTTCGCAAGGGGCTGAAAAGCGCGAAGATATTGCCGAGAAGCTGGCTAGGCTTGAGGAGCGACGACTTGATGTTCAGAGAGACTTAGATGCTGCCCAGAGGGCATTAGATGATGTCCGCAATAGGTTTGGTATCACCGACCTTGAAGAACGTCGGGATTACCGCGACCCCATTGTAGTAAAATTGGATAACCTCGAGCTTGAGCAAAACCAGCTTATTTTACAGATGAGAGAGCTTCAGGGAATTATAAAGAACTTGGAGGAATTGGCAACAGGTCCCATCACCGAACAGATTGAACATCGGATAGAAAGAGACCCTGTTATAGTTTTGCTTGTTCAACAGCTTGCTCTTCAGGAATCAGTGCTTGCAGGTTTGCTTACCAAGTTTGGTGAAAATCACAGATTAGTACGGCGAGTACAAGATTATATAGAAGAAATCAGAGAAAGAAAAAGACTGAGGGAAGCAGAAATAGCAGAGCAGTTGCGGCAGTCAAATCTTCAAGATGCATATGATAGGATGATTGAGC
>QNAP01000293.1 GCA_003641795.1 Thermotogae bacterium
CCCCGGGGCGATATCGTTCTGAAAGCATTCGATCAATACTTCAAAGGCCGGCCGAAGGTCGACAAGATCATCCTCCGCCATATCGCAGATCCCGATGTGGCGGTGGCCGCCTTTGACGCAGGAGATTTAGACATGGTACAAATTCCGAGCCCTGAAGTCCTCGAGCGCTACTTACAGGATCCCAACGTCGAGGTCTCAATGACAAGCGGATTGAACCTCAACTATATCGTACTTAACAACAAGATGCCCCCGTTCGACGATATCCGGGTCCGACGGGCCATTTGTCACGCCATCGATAAAGAAGCCCTCTTTGCCACCATCCTGAAAGGTATAGGGGTGGATCTGACCGGTCCTGTGCCGGAGAGCGCGAACTTCTACGAGTCCGATGTGACGACCTATCCATACGATCCTGAGAAGGCCAAACAACTCCTCGCTGTAGCCGGCTATCCAAACGGATTCAACACAACACTATACACCTATGTGAGCAGGATCTCCGTCGATGTCTGTGTGGCTATCCAAGATCAGCTGAAGAAAGTCGGCATCAACGTGGATCTTAAAGTCCTCGAGATTTCTGCTTGGGCCGATGTCGTCGTTACGGGCACCGCACCTATGGTTTTTATGAGGATCACTCGACCACCGGACCCCGATGAGTTCCTAACGCCTGTCGTCCTTTCCACAAGTGATCCACAATGGAACTTCGGTCACTATTCGAACGCTGCTGTAGATGCTTTGGTAGAAGCTGGCGCTCGCGAAGTCGATCCCGAAAAAAGAAGCCAGATCTACTCCTGGGTGCAAAAAATCGTAACTTGGGATGTTCCCAACGTCTGGCTCTTCAGCGATGTAGTAGCTACCGCTTACCGCCCCTACATCAAGGGTTTCAAGGAGGATCCATTCTGGAACACCCTCATCAATGAAGAGGTGTACATAGAGCGCTAAGGGGAGAGGGGTGGGGAAGCATCCCGCTTCCCTACCCCTTTTTCTCGTTTCGTTTAAGGGATAAAGCATGCGTGCCTTAGGGGAGCTACTTAAGGCAGTCGACGGGGAGTATGCAATCAAGACGGCACAGGAACTCGTTCGCATACCAAGCGAAAATCCACCTGGTCGAGAAAAGGATGTTACGGAGTACATCCTACGCGAATTGAAGCGTCTGAAATTTGATGACATCAAAATATCAGAGGCTGAGCCTGACCGTCCTAACATCATTGCGAAGTTACATGGACGCCTCGGTACACGTACGCTCTTGCTCAACGGCCATATGGACGTAGTACCTGCCGGAAGCGGGTGGACTGTACCTCCGTACGGCGGAGTGATAAGGGACGGCCGTCTTTGGGGAAGAGGGGCATGTGATATGAAGGGAGGGTTGGCCGCTATCCTTGCCGTAGCGAAAGCCTATCGCGATGCCGCCCTACAGCCGGAGGGGAATATCTTGTTTACTTTCGTAGTCGATGAAGAGATGGGAGGAAAAAAGGGAACGGGCTTCCTCGCCGATCGTGGATTGCTGAAAGCGGACATGGCAATAGTGGCGGAACCCTCCAACTTCCGTTTAAGTGTGTCCGAGGGAGGGGTGGTATGGATCAAGCTCATCATCCATGGCAAACAAGCACACACCATCAACGCCAAAGCCGCAATCAACCCTATTGAAAAGGCAAGCAAAGTCATTCAAGAGCTACAACGATTGAATGAAAAATTACAAAAGCTTCGGCACCCCAAATTTGGCTCTCCTGTCTTGTCGGTCAACGTAATTCGCGGTGGAGACAAAATCAACATCGTACCTGCCCAATGTGTGCTTCAAGCTGATCTCAGGCTACCGCCAGGGATCGGGATTTCGGTTAAGGAAGCACAGGCGTATATTGAGCAGTCCCTCAAAGAGCTGACCATCCAAGATTCTCTGTTACGAGTGGAGATGGAATTCAGCGTTGTCGCCTACCCATTCGAGCAACCCGAGGATACCCAGATAGTTGAGCTTTTGAAGAGCGCGACCAAGGCTGTCCTTGGGCATGAGGCGGAGTGGTGGCATAGAGATACCGGTGCCATCCTTCCTAAGGAAGATAGCGATGTTTTCCACCTGTGGACTAAATGTCGAATCCCCTCAGTGTATTTTGGCCCGGGAGAGGTAGAGCTGGCCCATGCCGTGGACGAGAGCATCAGAATCGAGGAGATCGTCCAGGCGGCGAAGATCTTCACGTTGACAGCGTTCATGGCGGTCGGAGGGTGATCGGAGGTGGTGCAATATGTAACTCGGCGGTCACTGGCGATGGTGCCGCTTTTGTTAGGGGTACTGGTTATGGTTTTCTTCATGTTGCGGCTCATCCCCGGCAGCCCTGCAAGGCGCATCCTTGGCGAATATGCAACGCCTGAAGCCGTGGCAGAACTTGAGCATCAATTGGGTTTGGATCAGCCACTACATGTCCAGCTTGTAGATTTCTTGACAGACTATCTGCGTGGCGACTTCGGCAGATCGCTGCGGAATCGGCGGCCAGTGTTCAAGGAGATCCTCAGGGAGCTTCCCTACACGGTTGAGCTTGCTTTGGGCGGACTTTTGCTCGGCACCGTTTTCGGGGTCTCGATGGGCATCCTTTCTGCTATCCGTCCCAATAGCTGGATCGACAGCCTCGCCAGGGTGGTTGCCTTGCTTGGCGTATCGATGCCTGTGTACTGGTCAGCAATACTTCTAATTCTGGCCTTTTGTATATACC
>QNAP01000294.1 GCA_003641795.1 Thermotogae bacterium
CAGCGCTGGCGGTAGCGGTCATCGCCTTGGCTCCGGCAAGGGCCGCTCCCGTAACTGCAAAGATGGCACACAGTTCGTCTTCGGCCTGGAGGAACCTGCCGCCGACCTGGGGCATTCGCGCCGCCATGCGCTCAGAGATCTCGTTAGCAGGCGTTATGGGGTAGCCCGCGAAAAAATTGCATCCTGCAGCAAGGGCACCCTCAACCACGGCGTAGTTACCGAGCATAAAATGTGTCCCTGTTAAGACGCGCTTAAATGTGTCCATCCGACCCCCTTAAGCTTTCTTTCTAAGATAAGATTCTATTCGCTCAAAAGCTTCGACAATATTCTCAACCGAAGTTGCATACGATAGGCGGAGATGTCCTTCACCACATTCACCGAAAGCCGCCCCGGGCACCGTTGCCACATGAACCTCCTCCAGTAGCTCCTTCGCAAATTCAACGGATGGTTTCTTCAACCGGTATGAAGGGAAGCAATAAAATGCCCCTTGGGGTTCAACGCTGAGGTCAAAGAACTCAGATTGCTGTATCAGCTCCAACATTACGGCCCGCCTCTCTTTGTAACCTTCCACCATCCGTTTGACCGCTTGTTGTGATTCTTCACTCCTCAAAGCTTCGATCGCTCCAGCCTGAGCGAAGGCAGTAACACAGGTGACAGAGTGCTGATATATTTTGAGCATGCCTTTAAGGATCTCCTTGGGAGCTGTCACATACCCCAATCGCCAACCCGTCATCGCGTAGGTTTTCGAGAATCCATTTACAGTTATGACGTTGTCAAACTCCGAGGCTGGGCTATAGTGCCTGCCTTCGTAAATCAGATACTCGTAGATTTCATCTGAGAGAACTAGTGTTTCATGCCCTTTTGCAAGTTCAACAATGGTGCGGATGGTTACCTCATCGTAGACAGCGCCTGTAGGGTTGCAAGGCGAGTTTACCACTACAATTTTAACAGAATCATCCATAGCTTCTTCAACGGCTGCGAGATCCGGTTGGAACCCGTCCGCCTCAAATGTGGGAACGCGGACGGCATCGGCACCTGCTATCTTGGCGATCGGCTCATAAGAGACCCAAGCAGGATCTAGCAACATAACACGATCGCCTTTCTCAAGCACAGCTTGGAAGGCCAAATAGATCGCAAATTTGGCTCCAGGCGTTACAATTATATCGTCGACATCAACGGTGATAGCGTTGTCTCGCTTAAGCTTTTGGCATATTTCGTCCCTTAGTTCATAATCACCGGCAGTGGGTTCGTATGCTGTTTTGCCAGCCTGTAAGGCTTCCCATGCTGCCCACTTGATGTTTGGAGGAGTATCAAAACACGGTTCACCTACATCTAATGAGACCACGTCAGAGATACCTTGCCGCTTCATTCGCTTGACAACGTTAGAGATCTCAGCAGTTGCTGACGGGCGAAGTTGAGCGGTTCTCCTAGACAGCCCAAACGCCAATTTACCCTCACTCATCGTCCCTCAAACCCTTTCAACAGCGGCATTGCATGTGAACGCTATACATCATACATGATGTAGCAGATATCGTCAACCCCCCTGGCGTCCCAACAGGTAGCTAGAAACCACTGACTCTAGCTCCTTGATATCAACGGTTATGGGCTCATCAACAAGCCTTTGCGGCTCGCCGGGATCCCTGAAGCCGAATCCAGAGACTATCAGGACGACTTTGTCGCTTTTTTTCACCCTTCCAAGTTCCAGGAGCCTGCGAAGCCCTGCCAGGGTAATTGCCCCAGCTGGCTCTGCACAGATCCCTTCGAGCCGCGCTAGTTCCCGCTGGGCTGCTACAGTTTCCTCGTCGGAAACTGCTATGGCCGTGCCATCGAGATCACGCAGCCTCTTAACCACCAAGTCACCACTCGGTGGATAGGGGTTCCCAAGAGAGCGGACTATGGAGTCGGATTCGTATTTCATCGGTTTAACGGCCGTCCCCTTTTCAAAGGCTTCGACTATCGGTTGTGCATCCTCGGGTTGAACCACCGCTATCTTGGGAATACCGGAGACAATACCCAGGGTGTGAAGCTCTAGGAACCCCTTGTATAACGCAGATACCATGCCGCCGCTGCTTGCTGGAGCCACTATCCAGTCAGGAACATCCCAGTCCAAGCCCTCAGCGATCTCGAAGGCCAGTGTCTTGTGCCCCTCGATCCGGAACGGATTATCACAGTTAATGAAGAAAACGTTTGTCTTCTGTCCTATCCTTATGGATTCGTCGTACATAGAGTCGTACCTGCCGGTTACCTGAAGTACCTTCGCTCCATAAACGCTTAAGAAAAGTAGCCGCGTGCTGGTTATGTTCGCCGGGGCGATGAGGTAACAGATCCGCCCCGCCCTGGCGGCATATGCCGCGACCGAGGTGCCCATGTTGCCATGAGAAACCGTTCCCACAGCGTTGAACTCCCGTTCTACCGCGACCGTCATGCCCACCGCCGTGCCGCGGTCCTTAAAAGAACCGGTGGGGTTGCTGCCCTCGTATTTTATGAGAAGCCGAGACAATCCCAGCAACCGTGCCAGTTTCCTCGGCGCCAGTAAAGGCGTGCCCCCCTCCCCCAAGGTAATCACTTCGGTGTTCGGTTGCACCGGCAAAAGCGCTTTGTACCTCCATAGGCCCGGCCCCGTCCCCGCCAACTTTGTGGCGGTTACCCGGCCTTTCAAATGCTGGTAATCATAGGTGATAAGG
>QNAP01000295.1 GCA_003641795.1 Thermotogae bacterium
ATAGCGGACTCTTCGGTTAGAGGTGAAATTCGTCTAAGACCTCTCCTAAGGGTGTTTTCACCAGCACTTGGATCCCGCTTTTTGAGATTTTCACAAGCACGTAGTGATGTTTTACAGCATAGTTCAGCAATTCTGCGTCTGTGTGCGCATTTTCGTTTACTCCGTACAAGCCCGCTCCTCCACCACCGGTGATCACGTAGTGGACGCCATTTTTCCAAAAGTGTTGGTAGTTGTGATCGTGGGCAGAGAAAACGGCTTTGACTCCAAACTCTTCCAAAAGCGGTACCAGATTTTGAAGCCTTTTCACGACTTCGTCTTTCCGGTGTGGCCCCTTGGTGAAGATGGGATGGTGCATGAAAACGAAGATAGGTCTTCCATCCTGCCTGGCCTTTTCCAGTTCGTTCAAAAACCAAGAACGTTGAGGACTGCTCTGTTCCAGAGATTGATTTGTATCCAAGACGATAAAGGTGATGTTTCCTCTTTTGAAGGAGTAGTAAGGGGGATAGAGTAGTTGGTCGTAGATGTTGAATGGAGACTCATGATTACCCCGAACGGTGTAGACAACATGCTCGGCCCAGTAGCTTGAGGTGACCCTGAAGAACACGCGCCACTGATCCGAAAACAGGCCGTTATCCACCATGTCACCGAGATGTATGACGAAGTTAGGTTTTTCTTTCACTATGGCGTTGAAAACGCTCTCATGCCGCTTCTCGAAATGCCGTGAATCACCGTAAACGATGAATGACAACTTGTCGGACTTGTCGAATACCAGTGAAGCCGCATATTTCTCAGTTCCAACAGCACTGTAGTGGATTTCACTGGCTGCGGGAAGACTGACAGAATGGGTCTGTTTTATTGTAACGGTGGAAGCCCCCGTTGTATCCACCGCTGTGGCTACTAAGTCTACAGGCTCTGGAAATCTCACCTCTATGTAACCATCGTGGTGAAGCCACACGGGACATGAAAGGAGATTCCATGTGTTCTCGCCAAGAGAAACTGTGAATAGAGCAAGGGCAACGAACATCAAAAGTATTAAGGAGGCTCTCCCCAGAATTCCACCTCCGTTTCCAGATCAACGTCGTACCTTTCTTTGATCCTCTTTTTTACCAAACGTACAAGGGCAACCACATCTTCGTAAGTAGCGCCGCCAAGATTCACGATGAACCCAGCATGTCTTTCAGAAATGGTGGCACCACCTATTCTGTATCCTTTGAGCCCCAGTTCTTCCACTGCCTTCCCTACATAAAAGCCGTCTCTTGGGCGCTTGAAAACACTCCCCGCGCTGGGCAGTTCCAGAGGTTGGGTTGCAAGTCGCTTTTCTAAATAAGAGAGCATCGATTTTCGCACCGTTGTCGGGGATGAACGTGCGAGCCGAAATTTTGCGGAGATCACCGTCCAGTCTT
The DNA here is from genome assembly GCA_003641795.1 of Thermotogae bacterium. Lineage (GTDB taxonomy): Bacteria > Thermotogota > Thermotogae > UBA12178 > UBA12178 > UBA12178. The sequence continues at coordinate 1,404 of QNAP01000295.1, forward strand.
TTTCGAAAAAAACGGATCGACGGTATCCAAACTTTGCTTCTTGGGGGGTTAATGTGAATCTCGATCCCTTTTCGTCCAGAACGCAAACCTCTACCAGCGCATGCGCCACACTGTATCCAAAGGCTCCTGCATTCATACGTACAGCACCCCCGACACTTCCAGGAATGCCTGCAAGAAATTCCAAGCCTGAAAGTCCCTCGACCATACACGTGTTGACGAGCTTGAAAAGGGGAACACCGGCTTCGGCAGTAACGTACTCATCAGAGATATCTAACCTGCTCATGTGAGAGAGGGAAACCACTGCCATTTCTAAGTTCCCATCTGGAGGTACCGTATTCGACCCCGCACCCAGCACTTTGAAAGGGACATTTGTGTTCCGCAAGACGGACAGAACTTCTACGAGTTTCTGCGCATCAGGTGGATAGGCGAAGAGTGCGGCTTGCCCTCCAATACGAATGGTGGTGTGGAAACACAGGGGTTCCCACATCCTCACCCAGATACCTTTTGAAAAGAGTTCTCTGAAAAGTCTTCGCCATTCCTCACTCGAGAGAGGAGCGTCCATGAAATCAGATGATGTACTCCTTGGAGAGTTCGTCCAGCCTTCGAGCGAGTTCTGCCAGCTCCTCTGCACTCTTGGAGAGATCTTCCATGGCTTTAGACGAATCTTGGACCGCACTTTTTAGACCGTTCACATCATCTGACATCGTGGAGAATTCTTCTCCGATCTCTCCAGCTTCGATCGCGATTTCTCCTATCTCCTTACCTTCCTGGACGGCGTAATCTGCAAAGTCTTGGATCGTGGAAGCGGTTTCGGAAACACTGGAAGCGATTTCTTCCATTCTTTTTCCCATCTCTTCCACGTTACTCACTATCTTCGCCACATCTTCAAGGTTCGCGGTGGTGGTCTCCACCACATCGCGGACACTTTCATCGACTTTCGATATGGTCTCTTGAACGTTTGCGGCGATCCGTGCGGATTCTTCTGCCAACTTTCGGACTTCCTCTGCTACCACCGCAAATCCTTTGCCGGCTTCACCAGCTCTCGCTGCTTCGATCGCGGCATTCAGTGCTAACAGATTGGTCTGTTCAGCTATATCACCTATGTTCTTCACAAAACTCGAGACGGCCGTGGTGATCTCTTTGAGATTTTCCAGTTTTTGGGCGCTCAACTTCACCTTGTCTCCTACAGCGGAAGCGGTCTTCGCCACAGATGCCGCCTGCTGGCTGTCCTTTTGTATGGTCTCGGTGAGCTCCGAGATCTTCGAAATGGTATCCGAAGC
>QNAP01000296.1 GCA_003641795.1 Thermotogae bacterium
ACGAAATACTTCTATAAATGCATTTATCTGGTCCTCTTTTTTTTCAATGGATTTTAAAGAATCCTCTACTATGTCCTTAACCCTGATTTCCCTTCTTAGAAGTTTCTCATGCAGTTCACCTATAGATAAACTCGAAAGTTTCATGCAGTTATTTTAAGATAATATGTACATAGTTTCAACTTAACGAATTGGCTCATTTAAAATCTATACGTAATATATTACCTTCCTTATGAAGCAAAGATACCAGCAACTTAATACCATAGAGCTCTGAAGGAAAATTGTTACTTTACAGAACAAACTTTATTCTTCAACAACTCCGGTTAAGAAAGAAAAATATGAAATATAGATTTTCTCTTGTGGCAATCAGGAAATCAAAACTTTACTATCCTTTTCTTAACCTGAGTATTTCCTCTCCCCTTGAATACAACAAAATAAATGCCACTGCGAAGCTGACTCACATCCAGGTGCGGTGAAGACGGTGTAATGGTGGCAGAAATAACCTTTCTACCTGCTACATCATACAGGGAAAGAGGAATCGCTTCACGAACACCCTCAACATATAATACATTACCCTTTAACTTTACAGCCAATTGAGATAATAAATCTCCAGTTTCCTCCACAGAAGATTTAGATTGCAGGGCTTCGCCCTCTTCAATTTCGTTTATACTCTCCTGCTTCCCTCCAGGGACATACGTAACATATATAGCACGCTGAAGATAGATTATGCCACTGTAACTCTTAATATAAAATAGAACTAAAAATTGCCTAACGCCACAGGTTGGATAATTTACATTAACATAGTTGAATCCATTATGCCCCTCATAAGTATTCCTCCATAAGAGCCTTCCACTACCAGTATATACTCCAACCTGGATAAGGAATGGTTCCTCCGGGATATTCACAGCCTTCACTGTTGCAGGATATGTGCCCAGTTGAGTAATAATAACATCCATACTTATCGATACACTGGGAGCATTTGGGGGAGGCTCAGAACCTCCATCATCACTTAAATCCTTCCGCCGAATAACCTGACAATTAAGAGCTATGAGATCATCTGCTAAGCGATTCAGTTCCGTTGCTATTGGAGGTGTTTGTTCATACGTGTATATTCTTCTATCAATGCTATTCACCTCATGGACTATCATGATATGCCAGTCTTTTATACTGCCATCATTTGCCCTTCTGGTAATTACAATGGCATCACCCGGTTTAATCCTGTCAAGGGGTAACTCCCCTACATTTGAAATTCGATAGCAGTATCTTGGCTTGGGACCATTCGCATCATTTATAAATCCACGACAATCAAATCTTTCGGGCATCCCCCAGCATATACTGACAAATCCAGAACAATCATTACCATAATAATTATACCATGGGTCCCCAACCCAATCGTCCGGTGTAGCTTTGTCAACACGAGGGATTCCATCGTCACCACCACTTGAATTCCCCGTCCAGTATCCAAAAAACTTTGGAGCAGTTGTTATCCCACTATAAAACTCCATAGCATCATCCATCCCGTGTACATAATAGGTAACCCCATTAAATGTTACATATTCTTGATAATCATGGGTATAAAGCACACCGTTATGAATTGTGCCGGGGTAGTAAAGATTTCCAATATAACCCATCTGTGTATCACAGGGGCTCCATGCAATTTTACACATCTCCCTTGCCCTCTCCAGTATCTCCTGCCCCGACATTGTCCTCCAGGTTTCTCCATCCCACAATAATAGAAAAAGGATGAAGAACTTCATACTAATCCTCCTTCTCTGGCTCGTATATCCTTATAAACACTTTTCCAGTCTTGGTGTTCCAGTCAAAATCTCCATCAACCACGTATATTCTACCCTTTTTATCTGCAAAAACAGGACATGAAAATAGACCACCGGCCATCCCCTCTGAAAATATGCCAGAACCTTCAACAAGGCTATCTATAACACCCTTCCCCTTCCTTACCCTTGCAATAAGGCGATAACCTTTTAAATAATAGACATCATCACCCTCTATCCGGAAAACACACCAAATAGGTCTAATATGCTGGATATTCCATTTCTCTTTCAACTCTTTTTTCAAAGAATCTCCGGAATGAAACAAAAACTTGTTTCCTTCCAAAGAAACCAGGTCTTCTCTTGAAGATGTGAGATCTAATGATGTTTTTGTAGTAATATAGACTTTTCCATTTATTATGATAAACCTCTCAGGGTGTAAACTGTGTAGACCAACTTTTTCTTCATACATATCGTATAACATAACCAAGGAATCCTCTGTCAGCCGCATTACTACCAAACGATCATTACAATCAAGGAGATATATGTTATCTTCATCATCTATTGCAGTTGCACTGCGCAATAAACATATATACCTTGGCATATTTACCGTTCTTACTATTTTCCCATCTCTTATTACCTTAAAATGCCAGCTCACTGGGTCACATACTATTATATTGCCCTTACTATCCACTACAATATTGTTAGGACCAAAATCAAGGTCACCTTCACCTGTCCCAAGCCAGTATCCAAATGCCTTTTCTCCTGCAGAAGGGTCTGGTTTGGGAAGGTCTGGATGCACTGGATACAGTGGGAACTCATACTGAGCCACAAGCCTATACCCTATCATCAGGGTAAAGAGCAACTTTATCATACTACACCTCCTGTAAGTGAAAAAATTATATACCCCCCCCCCC
>QNAP01000297.1 GCA_003641795.1 Thermotogae bacterium
CTCATACGGCGAGTGGAGCTCCTGAGTCGTGTAGAGCTTGATGTCTCCTCCCTCAACCACGGTCAGGCTTCCCCGGACAACCACGTCCTGGTACATGTACATCCCGTAAAAGCTCTCGGGTATGCCCGTCTTCAGGACTAGGTAGGAGCGTGGCTCGACCGTGTATAAGTCGCTTATAAGTGGCTTAACCTTGACCCAGGGAACGCTGGAAACTACGAGGAGAGCCACCCCCAAGGCCAGTAGAACCAGACCTAGGACGTACCCCCTCTCCAGCCTGACCATCCCGCCGAAACGTTCTCGGCAAGACCAAATATAATTTGCGCCCTCGCATCCACCTCCAGAGACCTCTGAAGAGCCGCGTTACTGAGATAACCTGTACCAAACTCTTCGAATGTCATCGTTATGTCGAAGCGTATACTGAGCTTTCCTAACATGGTGTATCTATACGCTTTACCAACAAATTCGAGAGTCGGACAGTCAAGGGCATCATAGTCGTATATTTCAAGACGTACAGTTACTACCTTAACTTCACCTGGTAAGAGGGTGACTTCTTCCATTATCTTTCCCTCCCCTCCATAGAGCCGTTTTCCGTCTAGCACGCCATAAATCGTGAACGTCGCGCCATCCACCTTCACCGTCACAGAGCTTGGGTTGTATATCCTCCACTTTCCCTCCAATACTACCGGATAAGTCTCGATACTTACAGGCACATACGAACCCTCCACTTCACACATCTTGACATGCCTGAACGCGCTTAACTGTCTGTAAGGGACGTAGAGGCAGAAATACGCGAAGCATACGACGAAGACGCATGAGACCGCCAATACGGCAGGCTTAAGGAAAGCTTTAGCCTTCATGCTCTCAACCACTCACGTAATTTCGGTAAACTAACCTTAAAGATTCCAGGCTCCCGAAGCTTTTCACATCCGTATATGGCGGGATTTTCTCGCGAAGTGTATGGTGGCTAGTGCGAGTAGGAATGTCAGTATACCGAAGACCCATGCTAGGATTTCAAAGTACCCTGGTACATAGTACCTCAGCAATATGCCGTGCCTGTTAGAAGCGATTGATAATCCCCCCAGAGGTCGTGATACGCACTTTGTAGCGAGGCGTGATTCGCATGTTTGGGCATCTTTAAACATCTAACTTCTTCCTCATACCATCCACGCACGTACCTATTTGGTCTGGTACGCATCTTTGGCGTTTATTAGGGTTCCCCTGACCACCACGGGATCCTTCACATGTCTAAAGTCTATGCCGGGAAAGCCCGTTCCAGCCGTATGAATGTGCAATGTTCCATAGTTTAGCAACCTTCCGAATGCACCTTGATGGAGAACTATGTCGGTTATCTTGTCGAGGGTCGTCTCTTTGATGGTTCTACTGATTAGGGTGTATTCTTCGAGAACCCTCATGTTTGTGATGTAGTAGGCGTGTGCCCTCACCTTAACCACCGTGTAAGCGATTATTATGACCCCTATTGTGAGTAGTATCGCCCCGACGGGAATCCATGGGCTCGGCAATAGGAGCATTCCGAAGAAGATGAGCATAGATGACAGGATGAGTCTCCCAAGAAAAGCTAAAAGTCTAGGTCTCCCAAACCACAGAATTTTCTCTCCCTCCTTAAGTCCGGTTCTAGGAATGATCGCCGACATTTAGCCCCCTTATCTAAACCCCAGGTTTTTAGGCAGTTAAGATTTTCGGTAGTTCACTCGCAAAAGTCTGTAACCGTAGCTACGAACTGAATGCCGACATCGTAGTCTCTCGCACGACCTGAAAACCTTTAAATTAGCTTTCCTTAAACCGTTAAATCGTTGAGGTGGTTTAATGGGTCAGGAAAGATCTGAGAAAAACCAAAAAACTGAGGTCGTCTTTAGCCTTAAAAATTCGATTAAATTTGGCTTCGGTTTAGGCATAGGTCTCTTCATATGGCAACTGATCCTTGCATTAATCATTGCCGCTATCGTGGCCGCCATTATGGGTGCTATAGTCCCATTCTAAACCCCCTTCTTTTTCTAATCCTGATTCGCTCACGAATCAAAAAGATGCCACTGATAGATGCGAAGATATACCTGACGCAAGGTGATCTCGAACAATTAAGGGCCTACTCGGAGGGATTTGGGAGAGAATACGGAAAGGTGTGTGGGATAGTAGCATGTCTCGAAGAAGCGACGTACAAGACGACGCTTGAAAAGCTGAGATACGTCGTCGTGGAAAATGTTGCTCTAGGCTGTAGAGGTGAAGATGAGTTTATAGAGGTCGTAAAGGAGACCCTTTCTAAGCTCTAGGTTCAGAGGTAGTTGACATTATTCATTGCCTCGAAGCGGGTTAATGGAGATAGTAGCGGTGGCTTCATAGTCCTGAAAAGAAGGGTTGTAGTCATCGAAGGTATACTTGGGCCAAATGGAAATGGATAAGAGACTGAACCACTTGGAATCTGAGCTAGCTAGGCCGGGGTCGAGATGGGTGGACTGAGGAGTTTATCAAGGTGTAAAGCATTTGGAGAGGGAATCTTTAATAGGTTAAAACCCTCAATTTAGCTCGATGTTTCGAGGCGGAGTTATTAGAAGACTTTTGGAAGAGCGGGTTAAAAAGGGACCAGTGCTGAAGAAATTGAGGGACCGGTTTTTCAGAGCCTCGACACGAATCTTAGATCCAGATCAGGCTTGGGTCGAGC
>QNAP01000298.1 GCA_003641795.1 Thermotogae bacterium
ACTCCCTTGGCTTTGGAAGTAGCTTTTCGCGGAGGATCGGTAATGGGAATAGCGGTAGCTTCTTTAGGGTTACTAGGTTTAGGTATTGTTTATTTCTTTACTAAAGAACCTTATATAATCAATGGATTTGCCATGGGAGCTTCTTCTGTGGCTCTATTTGCTCGTGTAGGAGGAGGTATTTATACTAAGAGTGCCGACATTGGCGCAGATTTAGTAGGAAAAGTAGAGGAGAACATTCCTGAAGATGACCCTAGAAATCCAGGGGTTATCGCTGATAATGTTGGTGATTGTGTAGGAGATACCGCAGGAATGGGAGCGGATTTATTTGAATCTTATGTAGGTTCTGTAGTAGCTACTATCGCTATAGGCGCAACATTAGTTTCTCCTTTTAAATGGATGTTTTTACCTTTAGGATTAATTTGTGCAGGCTTAGTTTCCTCTCTTATAGGAATTCTTTCTATGAATATTCTAAAAAAGATTACTCCTCAGGCAGCACTGAGGTATGCAACTTATGTAAGCGGAGTGTTTTTTATATTTTTCTCTTATTTTCTTACTAAAGTAGTTATTGGTAATTTAGCTGTTTTCTTCTCGGTTTTAAGTGGACTTATAGCAGGAATTCTAATTGGTTTAGAGAGTGAATTTTTTACCAGTGGTCCGCCTATAAAAGTAGTAGCAAGAAGTTCTCAATCAGGAGCAGCAACCACAATAATTACTGGGTTGGCAGTTGGATTTGAGAGTACGATTATGCCTATTTTAACTATAGCGGTTTCTACCTACCTTGCCTATCGCTTCAGTGGTCTTTATGGAATTGCAATCTCAGCAGTAGGGATGCTTTCTACAATTGGAATAGTTATGTCTACTGATTCTTACGGTCCTATCGCTGATAATGCAGGAGGAATAGCAGAGATGTCTCATCAATCCTTGGAGATTAGGAAGATTACTGATAGGCTTGATGCTTTAGGCAATACCACCGCTGCTATAGGAAAAGGGTTTGCTATAGGTTCTGCAGCTCTAACTGCTTTAGCTTTGTTCTCTGCCTATCAACGGACAGCAGAGATTAATGTGATAGATTTAGCTGAAGTTACCACTGTAGTAGGGTTACTTCTTGGGGCCTTAATGCCTTTTGTTATTGCTGCTTTAACCTTGAAAGCAGTGGGTAGAACTGCAAATAAAATGGTTATGGAGATAAGGAGACAGTTTCGTGAGATTGTAGGTTTACGCCAAGGAGAAGCTAAGCCAGAAACTGCAAAGTGTATAGATATAGTTACTAAAGGAGCTTTGAGAGAAATGATTTTACCAGGATTGTTAGCTTTAATTGCTCCTTTGGCTATTGGTTTTCTTATGGGTAAGCAAGCCTTGGGAGGATTTTTAGCAGGTGCATTGAGTTGTGGAGTGCTTTTAGGGATAATGATGGTTAATGGAGGAGCTACTTGGGATAATGCTAAGAAGTGGATTGAAGAAGGTAACTTAGGTGGCAAAGGTACCCCTACTCATCAAGCAGCAGTAGTAGGAGATACCGTAGGAGATCCTTTTAAAGATACGACCGGACCATCAATGAATATTTTAATCAAGCTTATGGCAATAGTATCTTTGGTTTTTGCTCCTTTACTTTAATCAAAACTAATAAAGATGATTGCACTGTTTAGCTTCTTAACAATTGTGGTTCTTTCTATAATTGTTGTGAGAATTGGTGCAATAGCTTTAGAACTTACTGGTTTATCTCCTGAGGTGGCTTCCTTCCAGGCTCAATCGGCATTTTCAGGGGTAGGTTTTACTACTACAGAGTCAGAAGCTATAGTCAATCATTACCTCAGACGGCGAATTGTCCGTCTTCTTATGCTTTTAGGAGGCGCAGGTATTACTTCTTCTATTGCTACTCTTGTTTTGACCTTTGTGGGAGAGGGAGGGAAAGGATTTGCTTTGAGAGGTACGATTTTAGGAGGAGGATTACTAGTAATTTTTCTCTTTGCCCGTTCAAAGTATATCTACAATTTTACTAAGAAGATAATCGTAAAAGCATTAAATAGATATGCTACTTTGCGTCTCTACGATTATGAGGAGATGTTGGGATTAAGTAAAGGCTATACTATATCAAGAATTACCGTAAGAGAAAACAGTTGGTTGAGTAATCGAAAATTGAGAGAGTTAAATTTAGAGTTAGAAGGGGTTCTTATTCTTTCTATATATCGGAAAGTAGGAGATGAAGAGAAATTTATAGGTGCTCCTCGGGGAGATACAGAAGTAAAATCTGGCGATGTTCTTATATGCTATGCTCGTCATGATGTAGCTAAGTCTCTTTCTCAGAGAGTAAAGGGTATAGAAGGCGATAGAGAACATGCTTTTTGCGTTGAGAAGGAGAGAAAACTTTGTGATGTGAGGAGGGTTCGAGGAGGATTTGACTAAAAATAAATGAAAAGGTTTGTACTTTCTCCTAATACTTTAACTCTTTTCTTGGAATGTCCACGTTGCTTCTGGTTCCATATAATTAAGGGAGAGGATTTTCGTCGACCGGAAGGGCCTAGCTCTACTCTCCCTCGAGGAATGGATAATTTGATAAAGAAATATTTCGATAATTATCGCAAGAAGAACCTTCTTCCTCCGGAGATTGCCCATATAGAGAATGCTTCCTTAGTAGATGAAGAGACGATAAGCAGGTGGCGATATTGGAAAAC
>QNAP01000299.1 GCA_003641795.1 Thermotogae bacterium
ATATACAAGACTGCCAGCAGTGTTACCCATTTTAGACCCCCACTTATAGACCGACCAATAAAATATAAAAAAAGGATTTAAAAGGCTTTCGACACATCATCTACAATCTATTTGCAGCAAGGGTATTTAAAGTTAACTGTGTAGAGAGGCGTGTCTAATTAACCCTCTGATGAGGGCAGGAGCGTTGCTAAATAGTTATCTGGTGAATAGTCAGGACACGCTCCGGCGCCCGAGAACAAATATAAATGCCCAGAATAATTATATTACATGAACAGAAAAGCGGCAATACAACTGAGTCTGGGCTTCATAGTTGCCGTGGTTTTTGCCGTTATTCTTCTCAGCCTCTCGCTGACATGGGTACAGCAGATGTTCGTCCCCATATCAACAATAACCCACAAAACAACAGATATAGCAATGCAGAGGCTTCTGCAAGAGCTTGCATCAACGAATAAGAAGGTCGGGATAGCTGCCCCGGCTGTTACCGCATGGGCAAAGGGCGAAACCGGCTCATATGCGCTGGGGATAAAGAACGAAGACGCTGATACATCCAACACATACTATATAAACATCTATCTTGAAGAGGTTGGCGGAGACCTGGCAAAAACACCCGTTGCTTCACTGAGTAACGAGGTTAAGGAATGGATCTCATATTCCAAGGCCATAGACCTGGACCCGCTGGAAAGGGACATAGTTGACATTGTAATAAAACCAACGGTAACAGCCCCGCCAGGCATCTATCACTTCAGGGCTGCTGTCTGCAAAGACTATGACCCGGAATGCCATGCAACCTCACCTCCCCTTTACACAACCCCATCGGCAAGCCTCTACGGCTCAACATCGTTCGCCATAGAGATCAAGGGCTGACAGGCATAAACTATTATTTCTAAACACCCAAATACTATCAGATCGATATGAATGTAGAAATGATATTTGCGATGATTTTTACGCTGGTTATAATGGGAATCATGATTGTTTTCGTATTCGAGCAGATACTTGCAATCCTCGGTATCAGTTCTCAGGCGCAGCTGCAATCCATCCTTGACAAACTGGACAAGGACGTTCAGATGATATACAACCAAGCGGAGGGGTCTGGAATCCCGGAGGAACTAAACCTCCCGGCAGAAACGAAGATATGCTTCGTTAACATCTCTGACTCCCCACATTTCTACACAGACCCGAAAAAAACATGGAACCCGGACCCCGTGTATCTCAACATAATCAAGGAAAACAGCTACAACGTATGGTATGAATACAATGGGAAAAGAAACGGCCACAAGATAGACAACATGGCTGTCAGAAAAAGCTTCTGTGTAACCGGAAGCTCCAAAATCTACATGGAAAACAACGGGGTTTCCGTTGGTATAACATGGGCATGAACGCAGAGAAAGGAGAGAAATGCTAACCACATATCAGGTTTTCAAGCTGATATTCGGACTGGTCGTGTCAGGATTTATACTATTCTTCCTTATACAATACACCTCCAACTATGCAGAGACACAGAAAACCATACAGAAAACAAAGATTATGCTCAGTTTCCTCGAGGACGCGGGCAATGTGTACCTTTCGGGAAACAGCGTAAATCTGAGCTACACGGCAAGGTATGATTTTTCGTCCTGCCGCCCTGTTATAAATGATCCGGACCTGCCGTCGATATCATGCGATTTTGGTGAGGTCGGGACAATCACTGCGCCTTCTCTGTTCCGTTTTCGGAAGAATGAAGCGGTGTTTCTGGACAGAAGCTGCTTGGAATTCGGGTTCTGGAGGTTCTGCTTTACAGAGGCGATGCCGGAGACAGAATTTGTCTTCGCACCCCTTGATAACAACGAGAGGTCATGGAATCTCATGTTTTCCATAACAAGTTATCTCCCTGATACAACAGGCTCCAACCCGAAGGTAACATTCGGTTTCTGCAGCGGAGACTCACTGGATGAGTCTGTGTGTGGAGGAGAGAAGTGCGAGAAAAGGGATTTCTTGGATGTTCTCAGGCTCTCTCATGCAGGAGTCAGCTTTTCTCCATGTACAGCGCCTCTTTCAGACAGACACAGACTGATAACAATATCGGGCTCGTGTTCGCCGTCTTTTGGCGGCGCAGGGGTCTGCATAACACCACCGGACGACAGGGGCATGGGATATGCATACATTCCCGGCTCAAACGAAGCCTACATATACAAAGACCCTGCCGATATTGTGGCCCTCGTGCTTGGTGCGGGAACACATGGAACTTCCGGAGACAGGCTTTATCACTACAAGAACAGGGTGCTCAGCAAAAGGCTTTCTCTTGCAGGCAGCGTGCTCTCCAGGAGAGCCCTGCTGATTGCACAGAACCTTGAGCCCGGGCACAGATGCGCTGATATGTACTCAGAACTCGGAGACAGACTCAAAGCAGTCTCAGACCTTGCGGAATCCGATTACATGGATTTCAACAACATGCGAAGCCTGACAGAGAACATCAACTCTGCCATGCGCCTGCACCAGAATCTTGTTGGTTCGGGGTGTGATTATGAAATATAAGAAATCCCAGGCAAGTATAATGGAGTATGTTCTGTTGACATTCTTTATAATCTTCATAATACTTGCTCTCGTGTTCTTCATAACATGGTGGCAGTTCTCCCAGTTTGACACAGAGAAGCTGAGAATAGCAAACGAAAGAGCGCTTTCGATTAC
>QNAP01000300.1 GCA_003641795.1 Thermotogae bacterium
CCACAATGTTGTACCGATCGCGCCTCTGTCGACGGAAATCGATGATGGCAAACTCCATGGCTTTCCGAGGAATCCGGTCAGCCCTTTCGAGCATGGAATGTGATCCTGGAAGAAAAGCTTTGATTACTCCGTCTATCTCCACAACGTAGCCACCTTTTTGACGATCGACGATTCTACCCAAAACTGGTGAATCTTCGCGATATGCCCGCTCTATCTTGTCCAATATCTTCCTGATGACAGGTTGCTTTTCTGAAGCCCTTATTAGCTCTTCTTCATCACCTCGAGGCACACGAGTTACCAAAACCTCGATCTCTTCGCCTTCTCTGTAACGTTCCACGGGTCTCAGTAACTCGTTTTGAGGAACGAATCCCTCGGACTTCGTCCTGAGATCCACCAAGACCCCGTCAGACCTCTTGGAAACTACCACCCCTTTTACCACCATCCCTGGCGAGATGTCCGTTGGCACATTTTCTTCGATCATCTCTTCCAGCTCTCTTCTGGCTTCTTCAGTCATTTTATGTGACCTCCCCGCTCTATGTAATTCGCTATTCTTCTCACGATTTTCATTGGTGTTGATGTACCACTCACAATGCCTATTTTACCTTGAAAGTGCCTCTTGTACCCTTCCAGATCGTTGACATCTTCCACCCACAAAGCCGTTCCGTGATTCCTGGCTATTTCATACAGTTTGCGGGTATTGGAGCTCTTTTTCCCTCCCACAACCAATACGACATCGTAGATCTTCGCCATCTCTCTTACTTCCTTTTCACGCATAAGCGTCTCGGAGCATATGGTGTTGAAGATTCTCACTTCTGCCTTGCCTGCGCCCATCGACGAATGGGCATATTCCATGAACTTCGAAAAGTCGGCGGTCGTTTGAGCCAGAATCGCCACTTTCCTTCCCTCGCAGATTTCTGGATAAAAGGCTGCCGTCTTCACGTAACCTTTGAAAGCTCTCATCTCCGGGTGCTGAGGATTACCGTAAACACAAACCTGGTAACCTTCTCTTTCCATGGCTTCTCCAATTTCGAAAAGTCTGGAAACGATGGGACACGTACCGTCAAACACCTTGCGAGAGATCCTCTCTAAGCGTTCTCTCTCTTCTGGAGGAGTACCGTGAGCTCTGATCACGGCTACTCCGTCAAGTTCCCCGACCTTCCAGACCTCGTCTTCTCCGTGAAAGATCACTCCCGAAGCTTCCAATTCTCCTATTACGAAATCGTTGTGAACCAAATCTCCAAACACGTGCACCTTTTCGCCGTTTCCAAGAAGTTTCTTCACCAGATCCAGGACTCGCTGCACACCCCAGCAAAATCCCACATGTTTTCCAAGATATATCTTAACCAACCCTTCGCTCCTCCAATAATCTCAAGATCTCTTCAACTACTTGATCCACGGATTTTCCAGTCGTATCCACTATACACGCATCGTCTGCAGGCTTCAACGGTGCGATCTCTCTGGTGGCATCCCGTTGATCTCTTTCCTTGATCTGTTTGAGTATTTCTTCATACGATACTTCCAAGCCCGCCGCTTTCATCTCCTCGTACTTACGTTTGGCCCTCTCCTCAGCCGTTGCGACGAGAAAGATCTTAACCTCCGCATCTGGAAGTACCACCGTACCGATATCTCTCCCCTCGATTACGATATTTCTTCCTTTGCTCAACCGCCTCTGATGCTCAGTCAAAACTCGTCTTACTTCAGGCAAAACCGCTACCTTCGATGCCAATTCACCAGCACGCTCCGATCTCACTTCCGACCCTATGGATTCGCCACAAACCAAGAGCCGGTCGCCCTGCAGCTGAAAATCGAGCCCCTTCACCAACCTTTGAAGACATTCTAAATTTTCTACTCCCTTGCACTTACATTCCGCCAACAAGCCCACATACCTATACATCAAACCAGTGCTGAGAAAGTCGAACCCGAGCTTTTGGGCCAGTTTCAAAGCGACAGTTGTCTTCCCGGACCCAACCGGTCCATCCACGGCGATTCTCAACGGTCACGCCTCCTGGACGGTATCAGTAATGGTGAAAACCTTGTCAAGTAGCGTGAGCTCGAAGATCCTTCTCACGTTGGGTTTCATGCTAGCCAAAACTAAGGATTTGCCAGCAGATCTGGTCTCTCTGAGAACGGAGACGAGCATACCAAGGCCAGCGCTATCCACATACGGAACGTTGCTCATGTCCACAACGAGCGTGGACTTCTCTGTTCTTCCGATGAGATCCGTCATAAACTTTTTCAACTCTCCCGTCGAATACGCATCGATATCTCCGTTTACTTTGACGATGTCTTTGTCTTCCGCTTCGATCACCGAAATGCCTATCCTATCCATTCCAAGCACCTCCTACCCTTGACTCACTCGGATACCAAGCTCTTGGAGAAGTTCCTCAGACACATCAGACGGTGCACCCATCATCAGATCAGTACCCGAAGCTGTCTTAGGAAACGCCATCACTTCCCTTATTGAGCGTTCTTTCAGAAGGAGCATCACGAATCTATCCAAACCAAAGGCTATACCACCGTGCGGCGGTACACCGTATTTGAACGCTTGAAGCAAAAAACCAAACCGCGATTCCGCTTCTTCGCGCGAAAGTCCTATCTTCTCGAAAACCCACCGCTGAAGATCGGGCCTGTGTATTCTTATGCTTCCCCCCGCAATCTC
>QNAP01000301.1 GCA_003641795.1 Thermotogae bacterium
ATAGATCTGGCGGATATGGGCTTCAAGGTTTATCTAGTAGAGAAAGAACCCTTCCTTGGAGGCATATCTGCGAAGGCTGGAAGGTTCTTCCCCACAGATGATTGCGCCATGTGCGTGCAATCGCCCTCCTGCGATTTGAAAGGTGTAACTAATACCTCTCGGAAGTGTTTATACCGATCCGGCTTCAGCGAGATACCGAACCTCACTATCTACACAAACGCTAAAGTCGTAGAAGTTGAGGGGGACCCTGGAAGTTACACTATTACGGTAGAGAAGAAACCTCGGTATGTAGATGAGACAAGATGTATGCTCTGTGGCCTCTGCGCGGAGGCCTGTCCAGTAGAGACATCCGATCTGTTTAATGCTGGATTAACTACACGTAAGGCCATATACACTAACTTCACCAACGTCTACCCTCCAGCGTACGTGATAGACGAGTCCCTCTGTAAATTCCATGATTGTGCCAAATGCGTAGACGTCTGCCCAACGAAAGCCATAGACCTCGATAAAAAAAGTGAAAAGGTCACTTTCAACGTAGGCACTATTATAGTAGCTACTGGTTTTGAAGAGTTTGATCCGAGTGTGATCAAGGAGTACAAGTATGGTGTTTATCCGGATGTCGTTACGCAGTTGGAATTAGCGAGAATGACTGATCCCTTCGGTCCAACATCAGGAAAGGTGATAAGACCCTCGAACCGTGAGAGAGCGAAGACTATAGTGATGATACAGTGTGTAGGCTCCAGGGACAAGAGGTACAACCTATACTGTTCGAGTATATGTTGTATGATAGCCTTGAAGCATGCGTTGATGATAAAAGAGGTTGATCCGGAAGCTGAGATATACATCTGCTACATCGACATTAGAACTACTGGAAGGGGTCATGAAGATTATTACGAAAGAGCGAGGGAGGCGGGTATAAAATTCGTTAAGGGTAGACCGACTGAGATAATTCGAGATCCTGAAAGTGGGAAGTTAGTAGTGGATGTTGAGGATGCTCTCTCGGGTGACTTCTTGGGAATTGAAGCTGACTTGGTTGTGTTATCTACTGCTTTCGTTCCCTCTAAAACTGCAAAGGAACTAGCTGAAATTATTGGATTAGAAATGGATGAGGACGGCTTCTTTAAGGAGTACAATTCGAAGTTGAGGCCAACTGAAACCAAACTTAGAGGGGTCTATATCTGCGGAGGAGCTGCATTCCCGAAGGATGCTCCAACAACCTCGTTACATGCCCATTCAGCTTCTATTAAGGCCGCAAAGTTCATGTCTACGGGTAAGATAGTTAAAGATTTACGAGTCGCCGTAATTGATACACAATACTGTGGTGACTGCGAATTCTGTCCGGTTGTATGTCCTTACGGTGCTATAACCCATGTCGAGGAAGAAGAGGGACACGGCGTGGAGAGCATCTCTGAACTTAAATGCGAAGGATGTGGCCTCTGCGTTGGTACATGCCCACTTAATGCCATAGAGCTACGCCATTACACAGAAGCCCAGTTACTCGCCCAGATAAGAGCGCTCTCCTCAAAAATTGATTCATCCGACCCAGTGGTTTTGGCCATCTGCTGCGCTGAATGTGGGCATACAGCCGTGGACTCATCGGGGATGGCGATGATGGAGTACCCACCTAATGTAAGAGTTATGAGAGTGCCATGCACAGGTATTCTTAAGGTCCATCATTACTTCGAGGCCTTTAAATCCGGTGCCGACGCTGTTATGGTCGTAGGTTGTAAACCAGAGGGCTGTCACTATGAGGAAGGTAGCGTAAAAGCGAAGCAGAAGGTTACTCTAGCTAAGAGACTATTAGAGGGTTATGGTATAGCGCCGGAGAGACTAGAAATGTTTAATATGGTGATGATCGAAGGAAATCTCTTCGTAGAAGCTGCAAAGATGATGACCGAGAGAGTTGAAAAACTAGGTTCCCTAAAAAACATATTAACCATTTAGTGGAGGTGTAAAGAAAAGATGGAAACGCAACAATCCATAATTAAAACTCCTAGGAGAGTCGATCCAGCGTTCTCGAAAGAAGTAAAGAAACGTTTCGGCGGTGAAACTCTGACGCTTTGCTATCAATGTGGTACCTGTGCAAGTAGTTGTCCAGTGGCGAAGATCACGGATCGTTTCAATCCTCGTAAGCTCATCAAGTTAACGCAGCTAGGTGCAAGGAAGGAGATAATCTCTGGAGAAGCTCTATGGCTCTGCTGCTCTTGTTATAACTGCGTGGAAAGATGTCCTCAAGGAGTTGAAATAGCCGACTTAATATTCACTCTTAGAAATATCGCCTTGGAGGAAGGATACATACCAACGATCTACTCCGAATTCATTAAGGCTTTGAGCAAGAACGGACGTTTAGTAGAAATCTCCCGTTTCATGATGAAAACTCGTGAAAAATACGGATTACCGGAGCTCAAGCCAGCTGGACTTGATGCCATAAAGAGAATCCTCGAATCAACCACGTTTGATAAAGTTGCCGAAAAGGTGGTGGAGGAATAGGATAATGACGAAGTATGCTATATTTCTAGGCTGTACGATACCTGCCCGTCAACCATCTTATGAGTTATCTGCTAGAAAGGCCCTTGAGAAGTTGGGAGTGGAGCTCGTAGACCTAGATAATATGACGTGCTGTGCACCGCCCCCTATAGAGTCGGTTGC
>QNAP01000302.1 GCA_003641795.1 Thermotogae bacterium
AGTCATGTGGTACTTCCTAGACCATGGGGCCGCAACCGACTTAGTACTCGCACATAAAACAGGCCTGTCTGAATCCTCAGTTAAGTGGGCACGTCGACAGCTCCAAGCCATGAAGATCATTCATCCCGCAATCCATCTCCAAAAGGACCTCTTCTCAAAGCGTGGACCTCGGCCAACCGTATGGATTATTGAAGAAGCCATGCCTGGGCAAGTCCGTGACGCAGTGCTCCTTCACTATCGACTTAGAAGCCCAAAGTATCGCATAGCTTTACAAGTCGCTCAGACCCTACTCGACCAATACATCACCAAAAGAAGGGTTAAAGAGATCACCTATGGTGAGGTTCTCCTCCAAGTCAAGAAGCTCAAAATCCCCTTCAACACGTACGACATCGCAGAGCTGGCCGCTCATTACCTTCACGAGAAAGGGGTGAGGATTTGGAGATAAACTTCTAAGGGGTGATAAATGACGGCTGGAAGGAAGGAGAATCCCCCAGGATTTCCTCAGAACATCAGGATATCCTTCCAGCCAACCCCAGCAACAGAGAAGCATCTACGCTGCCCCGAATGTGGATCACATAAGATATGGAAGGACGGTCTCCGCAGGACTAAGCTTGGTCCAGTTCAGCGCTACCTCTGCAGGGAATGCGGCTTGAGATTCAGCGACCCCACCACAAAACTAACCTTATCGAATCATAGCAAGGTTTTAGTCGAGAATAGAGTTAGTTGCAGAAGACAGTCTTTAAATACAGTAATGGACTATACAATTAAACGCCGAGTATGCGCCACCGAGACAAAGGGAGCGAAAAACTCGGCCAGCCTCCAGAGGCTGGGGGTTATGGAGAAGACGGTGCTGGAAGACGAAAAGCGGGCTGCGGGGGCCACAGAGAAGGACATCAAGAGCATCCTCTTCAACTTCAGCTGGTGGATGAAGAAGCAGGGATACGCCGAGCAGACGATAGAAGGCCGAACGAAGCTTCTAAAGATCCTCGTAAAACGGGGAGCCGACCTCTACGATCCTGAAAGCGTCAAGGAGGTTATAGCGAAACAGAGATGGAGTGAGGGAAGAAAGGAGAATGCAGTACTTTCCTATTCCACATTCCTAAGGATGATCGGCAGGGAATGGGTTCCGCCGAGATACAAGAGGGTTGATAAGCTACCCTGGATCCCTACAGAAAAGGAAGTTGACCAACTAATCGCGGGATGCAGTAAGAGGGTCGCAACGTTCCTTCAGCTCCTGAAGGAGACGGGTATGCGTCCGGGAGAAGCATGGAAACTTAGGTGGATAGATGTGGACTTTGAAAGGAACACGGTAATAGTCACTCCCGAGAAGAACAGCAACCCAAGAATCTTCAAGCTATCGGGAAAACTTATCGCGATGCTGAAGGCTCTTCCAGTAAAGAACGACTACGTCTTCCGCAGCGGGAGCCTTAGGCACTTAGCAGACAACTTCAGAAAGCAAAGAAAAAGAATCGCATACAAACTGAAGAATCCACGCATAAAGAGGATCTCATTCAAGACCCTACGGCACTTCAAGGCGACGATGGAATACGCGAAAACGAAGGATATACTCCACGTCAAGGAGATCCTGGGCCACAAGAACATCAATAACACCCTCAAATACACACACCTAGTGAACTTCAAAACAGACGAGTACATAAGCAAGGCCGCAAAAACAGTGGAAGAGGCACAAAAACTAATTGAGGCAGGATTCGAATACGTCTGCGACTTCGATGGCGTCAAGCTATTCAGGAAAAGAAAGTAGGGGAGTTGATCAGAAAATGCGGGGGGTGGGATTCGAACCCACGGAGACCTGAGTCAGTAGGTCCTGAACCTACCCCCTTTGGCCACTCGGGAACCCCCGCTCCGTAGAGGAAATCTACAGTCCTTTTCTTTAAATCTGTTTCTCTCTCAGCCCTCCGGATTACTGCTCCTCCAGGGTGGAGAGGAAGCTCTTCATCTTCCAATAAGCCTTTAGGAACTCCACTCCTCTGGGCGTGAGGATGTAGAGGGTTCCTTCCTCTTTCTCCTCTACTCTTATCAACCCTGCTTTGGCGAGCCTTTGTAACAGTGTCTTGAGCCTGTCTACGGGGACCCCTACGCCGTAGGAGAGCTTCGTTATCCTCTCCGCTCCCCCCTTAGCCCTCAATACTTGGAGGGTCTCAGCGTAGAGGTCGATGGAGGTCCTCCGTGGCAACTTTCATCACAGGGGTGGCTGTGGGAGGCTGTGAACCTTCTCCGGTGCTTCTGATACCTCGGCCTCCCTGTCGACCTTTACATCCTCGAGGTATTTGATACTACCGTAGATCCTGCACCCTCTGTTGATTTTCCCCCTCTCGATATAGAGGTTCTCTGCGGAGGAATCTCTCCCCATCACGAGGACCTTGGCGTAGACATCTCCCACCTCCGCCCCCCTCTCGATCCTTACGTGCTCGCCTATGAGTGGGCCGGATACCCTGCTCCTTCTCCCGATCCTGATCCTCCTCGCCTTTAGGCCCTTAACTGTGGTCATCCTCCCTCCGATCTCGGCATCTTCCTCTACGATAACCCCCTCCGCCTCCATGGACCCCCCGATATCGAGGCCTCTCATCCTCCCGAAACCCCGAAGCCTCGCGGTGCCCCCTACCTTCAGTTTCCCTGACAGGGTTAG
>QNAP01000303.1 GCA_003641795.1 Thermotogae bacterium
CCTTTTTAACATACTCAATGTCATTTTCAAGCTCAACCCTTTTTTGGCGAAATGGCTCAAAATACTCTATCATTAACTCTGCAAGACGTTCTTTAACCTGGCTATAGCCCATACCACCGCTGCGATATCTATCTTCCCACTGGGTTAACTCTTCTGGTTGGGCAACCAGCTTCAAAAGTGCAAAAACATTGCATTTATTAGGGTCTTTTGGCTGCTCAATGGGTGTGGAATCAGTAACAATTCGCATAATTTTTTTTCTGACACTATCAGCTGGTTCAAATATTCCTATGGTATTTCCATAGGTTTTGCTCATTTTTCGCCCATCGGTGCCGGGAACGACCGCTACCTGCTCTATAATCTGGGCGGCAGGTAAATTAAAAACCTCACCATAAGTATTATTAAAACGAGCTGCAATATCACGAGTTACCTCGATGTGCTGTTTCTGGTCAGCACCTACAGGCACTAAGTCAGTTTTATAAAGCAGGATGTCGGCTGCCTGTAATACAGGGTATGCAAATAGCCCATGATTAGGGCTAAGTCCCTGGGCAATCTTCTCTTTAAAGCTAACGCAACGTTGTAAGAGGCCCATAGGGGTTACGCAAGAAAGTATCCAAGCCAGCTCAGTAACCTCTGGCACATCAGATTGACGCCAGAATATAGTTTTTTGAGTATCTAACCCTAAAGCGAGGTAATCCATTGCCACATCAAGAGTATATCGAGCGATGTCCTCTGGTCGAGGATTGCTAGTAAGGGCGTGAAAATCAGCGATAAAGTAAAAGCAATCATGCTTTTCTTGAAGCTGAAGATGCTGACGCATAGCACCGAAAAAGTTGCCTATATGTAGCCTACCAGATGGTTGTATGCCTGAAAGAACTCTCACAGTAGCCTCCTAAAACACAGATAAATAATATTTAGGACAAGAATATTATCGAACATTCTCGACGTTTTACCTAAAAAATACTGTTATTGAAGGCTGATGTCAAGAATTTTACCGCTGCGGGGCGAGATAGATACTATTTATAAACCTGGGAAGTGATGAAGGTGGTAGGATGAAACTTGGGCTTGGGAAGTTCATAATTAGAAAATTGCCCCTTGTCAGTTGTGCAAAATAAGTCCACTAAAAATAATTGTCTTATTAAAACAAATTGGCTGGGACTGCGAACGTAACAAAAATCGTTTACAGCCCAGCCAAATAATAGGTTGTTGCTTTGCAGGCTTAAAAAGCACCCACGTTGGTTAAATGTAGCAAGGCAGCTTATATAATGGTGAGTCCCTATTTGCTGGTCTCTGTAAGCAGGGTGATAGATATAGGGACTTTTTAGGTAGCTATGCCCTGCCGATAGATTTGAGATACCTCTTTGACTTGCGTAGTTTCATTCTGGATGCCTTTTTCTTTACTGCATCGGTGCCGCGACCGAGCTGAGCAGCTATTTCAGCAGTGGGGGTAGTGGGAAATAGTTTTTTTAGAAGCTCGGTCTCACTCTCTGACCACAGACCCTTTTTCTTCTTTACAACCTTTTTCTTTTTTTTTGCAGCCTTTTTCTTAGCCATTTTATGGTTCCTTTCCTTAAATGGGACCTATTAAATTTGTCTCTGCATTTTTAGTTAATATCTATTACAATTTATGGAGACAGTTCCACAGTGTCAAGAGTTTTTAGCAATTTAATGTAGAAAAACTTATTATTAGTCCTCTGCCAGACTGGGGTTGTCAGCGGATAGTTTGTTTTACTCTTTTCTTTACATAGAAAAGTTTCGTGGTATATTTAATATTATTATGGCGGAGATTGGAGAAAAATCGGTAGGTATTGTTAAGACCCATATAGTACGGGTGATTGAGCCAGATAAGCCCCTGAAATTGGACTGTGGAAAGACATTGGCCCCTATTGATGTAGCCTATGAAACCTATGGGCAGCTTAATGAGGCAGGTGATAACGCCATCTTGATTTGCCATGCCCTTAGTGGTGATGCCCACGTTGCTGGCTATCACAGTCCTAATGATAGAAAACCAGGCTGGTGGGATTGTATGGTGGGGCCTGGCAAGGGGATCGATACCAATAAGTATTTCGTTATTTGTTCGAACTTTTTGGGTGGCTGCAGTGGAACCACTGGTCCATCTTCTATCAATCCTGCTACGGGAAAGCCGTATGGCTTGGACTTTCCTATTATAACTATTGCCGATATGGTCAGGGTCCAGAAGTTATTGTTAGATAAACTGGGGATAAAAGGACTTCTGGCAGTAATTGGGGGCTCCATCGGGGGGATGCAGGTTTTGCAATGGGCTATTGAGTATCCTGACTTTGTTAAGGCAGCTATAGCTATTGCCACCACCACTCATCTTGGTCCGCAGTCCATTGCGTTCGATGCGGTGGGACGAAACGCTATATTAGCAGACCCAAATTTTGCCAATGGACAATATAAAGGCAAAAAGGGCCCGGATAGGGGTTTAAGCATTGCCCGAATGATAGGCCATATAACCTATCTTTCAGAGCAAAGCATGCGTGAGAAATTTGGTCGGAAACTGCGAGCACGCGAGCACTACAGCTACGATTTTAATTCTGAATTTGCTGTGGAGACATACCTGGATTATCAAGGTCAGAGCTTTGTGGAAAGATTTGACGCAAATAGTTACCTGTATATAACCAAAG
>QNAP01000304.1 GCA_003641795.1 Thermotogae bacterium
TCAAGCTCCTCAGCACCTCCTCCACGTGCTCCCTTATCATCGGGAGGATTTCCCCCTCTATGCATTCCTGACAGTAGTGCTCGCTGTAGCGGGTGCCATCATCCCAGCCGAAGAGGAACGCCATGTTGGTGGGCTTGCCGCAATAGTCACACTCCTTTGTGGCTGACTTGTACACCTTAATGCCGTATAGGCGTCTGTAGTTCAAGTGCCCTAGCGCCCTTGCCATGATTATCTTCCAGGCATCCGTCTCATCTATAGTGGTTCCCAGGAGGTTGCGTAGCGAGATGAATTCACCGCCACCGCCCTTGCCAGGCTTAACGAACACAGCCGCCCTACCGTTCTTGTCAAACCACCTCTTCAGGAACCGCTTGAGACTTGATAGCGACTTATAATCCTTCCTTATGAAGTCCACGTGGCCAGGCTCATCAATAAAGAGGTGCCACTTGCCAACCCTGGTCCTGTAGACCTCTATCTTGCCCCTGTTACGATATGTGAAGGCTCTCTTCTCGTAGCTGAGACGCCAATAGAAGTATAACATTACATGACCCTTTTCCTTAGCCCTCCTGATGAGGTATGTTAGGGGGCGCTTTATCGGCACGTGACCTTAATTATGTCCATGATACTTATACATAGCTTTGAATGATTGTGTGGGGGGGTGATGCGCCATGGATGCGCCATTAAGGTTCTACACGAAACCCCCTGAGGTGGTGGAGTGGCCTTGGCTATTCACCACCATGCTGGACTGGAAGTATGTAATCGGCAAGGACTTTGAGTGCGCTATAGTGGACAGCGGTGTGGAGTATTTTTTCCTGACTAAGAGAATGAGGGATTACCCCAGGCATTACCTGGTGAGGTATAGGGAGAGGGCCAAGTTGCTAGGGAAGATGTATGGCGATAGGGTCTGGATCACCATACCAGACTATCCGGATGATTATCAACCGGGGCTCACACATGAAAGAGGTCTCGATAACGTGGATAAGACCTTGCGTAACGTGGAGGAGTTCATAGTTATAGATGGCGCGGCTTGGTTGCCAGTCATACAGTCACGATACATGAACACCTTTAGCTTTCTCGAAAGTTGCGAGAGATTAAGAGAGATTATAGGTGATTATCCTAGAGTTGCTATAGGCACGGTGTGTAAGGCTCGCAAACACTCTTGGATATCATATTGCATTAAGACCGCCAGGGCATACTTCCCTCATTCATGGATTCATGCCTTCGGCTTAACGTTAAGGGTGCTGTCCATGCTTAGACCCCACGCCATGCTATCATTTGATAGCATGGCGTGGGACTGGTATCGCAGTTATTGCGTGGGCGTGCTAGAGCGGATATCGTTTGACAGCATGGCGTGGAACTACGATCAGTTGCGCCATTATGATAGGGCCGTGGGGGATAGCTGGAGACGCAAGGCCCCAGGCATCTACGCCAAGTTGCCAGCGAGGTGGCCATCCAGCTTACGCGCCAAGACTGCATACTTCATAGCGTATGTAGAGCGGATATCGGAGATAACTGGCCATGACTATACACAGTATATTAGGCTCAGACTCTAAACGTGTGTAAATGCATACTTTTTCTTGATGCTCTTGAACCACAACACTTTTACGCGTGGGTGCGGTGGCGCTCGGGGGGCCGTGGTCTAGCGTGGGAGGATGCCCGCCTAGCGAGCGGGTGGCGGGGGTTCGAGTCCCCCCGGCTCCACGAGGTCCTTTCACCTAACTTTCTGCATGTATTCTTTCTCATCATATATTGTAATGTATTTTTATGTGCTGTGGTTAGTTCCGGTGTTCAGGGGAAAGTTTATAAGGGTGGGATTGGGTGTATGGATTGGGGGTGAGGATGAGGGTCCCCGGTCAGGTGAAGGGCAAGAAGGTAACGATCCTCTCGGGAAAGAGACTAGTCCAAGTTACTGGCGCAACATACGAGATAAGGAGGGGGCTGAGGGAGTTGGGCTTCAAGTGGGATTCACTTCTTAGAGCTTGGAGGTATGTGGCGGTGAGACCCGGGCACTTCGGAGAGGTGCCCCCGGATCTAGTGGAGAAGGTTAAGAAGTTAGCAGAGGAGACAGGGCTGGAGGTGGAGGTGAGAAGACTGTGAGGAGCTTCCGTGAGTGGAAGGCCACCACCATTGCTAAGCTACTAGAGCTTGAGAGGAAGTATGCTGGGAACAAGAGGGCGCTGGAGACCATAGACGCGATCATCACGAGACTGGAGTACGCTAAGGCCAGGGACCTTGCTAGCGTGTTGATGCTCTTCCACCACGGTAGCAAGGTGGTTCCAGAGTTGCTGGATCTAGTGCCGCTAGCGGAGGAGGTGGAGTATTGGCTGAGGGAGCGGGCCTAACCCATATTTTTTTATTTCATCCCCCCCTCTGGAGAGTGAGACGTGGGGGATGATGATAGGGTGGCTGGGCTAGGGGTGGCCTGCCACTTCATCGCTGACCCCCGCAGTCATTCCGTGTGTAAATGCATTCTTTTCCTCTCTCCACCTACTTAGTGACCAGCCAGGCTGGGACCTTGTGCCTGGCCACGTATATCCTACACCTGCTATACCTCCCCCTGTGGGGGCACCAGTTATGTAGCAACACGCAGTAATACCTGGTGTAGAACTCCGGCCACGCGGTCCTCAGGTTCGGGTAGCGGA
>QNAP01000305.1 GCA_003641795.1 Thermotogae bacterium
AAATAAACAAATAATAAATAAAAAATAAAAAAAAAAAAAAAATCTTTATATATATTAAAAAGAAACCCTTTAAAATTTTTTTTATTTAAAAAAAAAAACTTATTTTTTTTTTTTTTTTTTTTTTTTTTTTACAATTCAAATGGTTTATATATTACCAAAAACCACCGATATATTAAACTTTTTCGCATATAAAACAAAATATTTCATGCAAGTGGATATAAATCATCTTCGAGTGAAAGGGCTGAATGGTTCAAATGTTTTGCTTACGGTATGTTGCATAACCGACTCCCTGGGTGAGATTTTCACATGTTCTCTCTATCGGTTCCACGTGATGTGTGTTAAACTATTCGCGTGGAAAGGAGGGAAGAGAATTGGATACGAAAAATTTCACCGATACAACTCTGAGGGATGCTCATCAATCTCTTCTTGCCACCCGAATGAGCACCGAAGAAATGAAACCCGCTCTGGAACTTCTGGATGAAGTGGGATACAATGCTTTGGAAATGTGGGGAGGAGCTACTTTCGATGTGTGTATCAGATTCCTGAATGAAGATCCATGGGAAAGACTTCGAACCATACGTTCGAAAGTGAAAAACACGAAATTACAGATGCTTCTGCGCGGTCAGAATCTCGTGGGATACAGAAATTTTCCGGATGATGCCGTTGAAAGGTTCGTGGAACTTGTGGCGAAAAATGGTATAGATATCATCAGGGTTTTCGATGCGCTCAACGACGAAAGAAATCTAATGAAATCGATAGAAGTTGCAAAAAGATGCGGTGTGCATGTCCAGGGGTCCATATCATACACGGTGAGTCCGGTTCACACAGTGGAGTACTATCTGGAATTCGCCAGAAAACTGGTTGACCTTGGGGTGGATTCCATATGTATAAAGGATATGGCCGGCCTGCTCACACCAAAGGTGGCGTATCAGCTGGTACGTGAGCTCAAGAAGATGTTCAATTTGCCTGTTGAAGTCCACTCGCATTGTACAACGGGACTGGCTCCCATGGCGTATACAGCAGCCATAGAAGCCGGAGCGGACATACTCGATACAGCTATCGCTCCTCTTTCCGGTGGAACCTCCCAACCTCCCGTGGAAACGTTCCTCTACACGTACACCAGCGTCATGGAAGATACTCACAAAAGGAAGGTACTCGCCCAGCTCGATGAACACTTCACCAAGGTGAGAGAGAAGCACTTGAAAGATGATGTTTCCATGAAACACATAAATCCTCAGGTGCTGCTTGCACAGATACCGGGTGGTATGTACTCCAACATGATTTCCCAGCTCAAAGCCCTGAACATGGAACACAAACTGGATGAAGTTCTTGAAGAAGTTCCACGGGTCAGGAAAGATCTCGGTTATCCTCCCTTAGTTACACCCACCAGTCAGATAGTGGGTGTGCAGGCTGTGATGAACGTGGTCAAAGGAGGACGCTACGTAACGGTTATAAAGGAAGTGAAAAATTATGTGAAAGGCCTTTATGGCAGGCCGCCCGTTCCACTGGACCCGGAATTCGTGAAGATGATACTGGGGGATGAAAAACCCATCGAATGCAGGCCCGCAGATCTTCTTGAACCCGTGCTGGATAAAGCGAAAAAAGAGGTGGGAGTGCTCGCCGAGAACGATGAGGATCTCCTCATATATGTGATCCTTGGCGAAGTGGGGAGAAACTTCTTGAAGGAAAAGTATCAGGGCAGAAGCGGGGTGGACGAGGAGCTGGCCGAGGAACTACAGGAAGTTTCCGAGATACCGGTTTATCCCGCATAAAAATACAACATATGAATTTCAGGGAGGTGTCTCGATGGGCAGGAGAAGGGTCATCATAATGGGTGCAGCTGGAAGGGATTTCCACAATTTCAACGTTTTCTTCCGTGATAACGAAGAGTACGAAGTGGTTGCCTTCACCGCCACCCAGATTCCCGATATAGCGGGAAGAAAGTACCCGGCTGAATTGGCAGGAAGGCTTTATCCAGATGGCATACCTATAGAGCCAGAAGAGAAACTCCCCGAGCTCATCAAAAAATACAACGTTGATGAAGTGGTGCTCGCCTACAGTGACCTTCCACACCAGTATGTTATGGAACGTGCCGCCGTTGTACTGGCAGCAGGTGCAGACTTCAAACTCATGGGTCCAAAATCCACAACCATAAAGTCTTCGAAACCTGTTATAAGCGTATGTGCAGTCAGAACCGGATGTGGAAAGAGTCAAACGACGAGACGTGTACTGGATATCCTGCGCTCCAGGGGAATGAAAGTGGTTTCCATACGCCATCCCATGCCTTACGGTGATTTGGTGAAGCAGAAGGTTCAACGTTTTGCCACGTACGAAGATCTCGACAAATACGAATGTACCATAGAAGAACGAGAAGAGTACGAACCACACATAGACAGAGGCTCAGTAATATATGCAGGAGTGGATTATGGAGCCATACTCGAAGAGGTGGAAAAGGAAGATCCCGATGTGATACTCTGGGATGGTGGAAACAACGACTTTTCCTTCTACGACAGTGATCTGAAGATCGTCGTTGCCGATCCTCATAGACCGGGACACGAAGTGAGTTACTATCCGGGAATGGTTAACCTGCTTTCAGCTGATGTAATCGTGATCAACAAAGAAGAAACGGCC
>QNAP01000306.1 GCA_003641795.1 Thermotogae bacterium
CTCTAATCGTGTAATCGCGAGTAATACGCCAATTAAAATTAACAGAGCCCTATCACATAATGAAACTCTATCACCAAAAAGTATTCTCTCGCTCAAAAGGTAGTACAAAGTTAAGATTAAAGTAAAAAACATTGTCTCCATGCCAGAGATTGCGTGAAACCATGTATAGGGAAAAAGTAAAAATACAGATGCTAGCAAGCCCTTGGCCAGCTCTCCTTTTACTTTTTTGTGAATTATCCAAGCCACAAGCAAAGTTGAAATCAAGGAAAGCAATTTAGCAGCCATCGGAAGGCTTAACCCAAATTTTATAGCAAGGGCATTCACTAACACCCAAGCTAAAGAAGAAAAACCAAACTCACGATCTCCTGGATTCCAAGAAATTTCGCCAGTATTGGCAAGATTTTCCGAATATCTGTATGTAATAAAAGCGTCATCCATGGTATAAATGTGTCCTCAACGCATGAAGAAAGCGATAAAAACAAGAATGGAAACAAGAAAAATTATGGATGAGATCCAATTTCGTAAAACACTTTTCCATAAAGTGCTCATACGTTGAATTTTCATTATCGAATTTTTAAACACTTCTATTTATTATACAATTAAACCCTCAAAAGAATGTTTTTTGATTAACATCTATTTCTCCGTTTTAATTATCATTTAAAATTCCAAAGATTCACAAAATCATTATGAAACTCTCCGTCATCCTCTGCACGAAAAATGAAGAAAAAAACATCAAAAGATGTCTGGATGCGATTATGGCTCAGACAAGAAAGCCGGATGAAATTATCTTAGTAGATGCTTACAGCACGGATAGAACCGTGGAAATAGCGAAACAATATCCAGTGAAGATATTCTATGATAAAAGGGACTTGGGAACTGCGAGGGATTTGGGATGGAAAAAGGCAAAAGGAGATATTGTTGTGTTCACGGATGTGGATGCTTATCCGGACAAACACTGGCTGGAGGAAATTGAAAGGGCTTTCTCAGAGCATCCTGAAATTGGGGGAGTGCAGGGAAGAAGCGTAATAATAGGAAATGAAAAACTCTCGGAAAGATTTCACAGAAGGGCCCTGAAAGCGAAATATTTTACATTCACCCACGGAGCTAACATGGCTTTCAGAAGGAAAGTTCTGGAAGAGGTGGGAGGTTTCGATTCAAACAAAAACTGTGGCTGGGAGGATATGGACATAGGTTACAGGGTATCAAGAAAGTATAAAATACTCTACGTGCCAACTGCAATTGTTTACGAGGTTAAAAAGGGGGAGGAGAGAACAGAAAGAACAATAAAGAGAAATGTAAAATACTGGTTTCTGTTTGCCAAAAAGCACAGAAGATATGACCTGCTGATAAGACCCATCTTTTATGCTTTTTATTCCGTCTCGCAGGGAAAAATTAGGGAAGGGATGCTGCAGTTTGTTGAATTTTTCAAAAATTTGCCGATGCTCCTATGTGGCTCAAAGAGAGATGAGGGATGAATAAACTTTCAAAACTTTATCCACTGTCTTCTTCCAAGAAAATTTCTGCTTTACTTCCCTTATCCTGCTTCTCAAAACTTTCCTTATTTTGATCTCATCTACTCCATCTATTTTTTCAGCGTATCTGGCCACTTCCCTGGGTATTTTAGCATCTCTGTAAATAAAAGTAGGGACTCCACATGCCAAGGCCTCCAAAATAGGTATTCCGAAGCCTTCATAGGCAGATGGGAAAACAAAGACATCAAAGGAATTGTAAATGCTCACTATCTGGTCCTGGGGAGCGAATCCCTTGTATATGACTCTCTTTCCATCAGCCAGTTTCTCAACCTTCTTCTCAAGCGGACCCCTACCCCAGATCACCAGAACAGAATCGGTGCTGAGATCGCTGGAGAGGAAATCCTGAATGAGTTTCAAAGGTCTCTTCCTTCTCCCCAGCCCTCCCAGATACCCAAGAACGATTTTATCTTTCTTTCCGTAAAATCTCTCCTTCAATCCTTCCTTGTTGGGTAGGGGGCGGAACTCTGGGTCAATCCCGTTGTGAATTACAACTTTCTCATTGTATTTCCACCCGAGCTTTTCTATGTCCTCTGAAGTTTGAGAGGATACGCAGATTGTCACATCTGCTTCCTTCACAGCGGTTCTGATTATTCGCGAGTAAAATTTTGCTAGCAGAGGATTTATCTCAGGAGAAAACACATGAATGAGATCATGAACTGTCACAATTTTAGGGCATTTGATGAATCCGATTCCCACAGAAAGCTCGGGAAGTTGAAAATCTACCAAATCAAATCTCGAACCTTTGAAGAGGTATGCCAGTGGGAGTCCCACCAGATATTCAAAATGCCTAAGACCGGGAAGTTTTATTTTTTTGGCTTGTAGAGGAGAAACCTTGATTCCCATGTTTTGCAGCCCATCCAGGATGTGTTTGGCTCTTTTTTCCACACCTTGACCACTTGACATGGAAAACCCGCTTGAAATCAACAATATCCTTCCTCTCATTGATTTATGTTTCAAGTTTTTGATTATTAAAGTTATCTTTAAAAAAGAGCCTTTTCTTTTTAATCATGAAAAAAATCCATGCTCTTTTTCTTCTCCTTCTCATCAGTCCTGTTTTTTCATGGGAGGGGTATTGGGAAATAATAAGTGTTGA
>QNAP01000307.1 GCA_003641795.1 Thermotogae bacterium
ATTAACTTATGTAAATGTCGCAGGTGCAAGCGGTGTCAGTGTGGGTGTTTCAGGTCAGGTAATGCTGCCCATCGAAAGCTTCCAGTTCAAACTCTTTGGTATGGAACTTCAACCCGCGCTCGGCGCGCGGGGGAGCTTGTATTATTGGGTTTTGGACGCTTATGGGACTGGATATGGGGGCCTTGAAACAAGTGTTGATCCTCAGATCGTCTTCATTACCAAACCCGAAAACGGTGGTTTAAGATGGTGGGGTTATTTCTGGCCTGTCCCGTTAATTGTAGGCTTTGGTGCGTATAATTGACGTTCAGCACCAAACGTGGCGCGCTGGTGTTGCTTAAATTCCTATGATGGCTTAGACGGAAGCTCTTATGAGATAGAAACTGAATTTACGGCTCGTTTCTTATCCAAGACTGGAAAAAGGATAAAGATGACGAGCATACAATTTCCTAAAGGAGGGACATGAGCTCCGATACATATCCCGTGCATCATTTGTCAAGAAGCTCTCTATCCGCATGTACGGCAGACTATGAGCTGTTTTGGCGAGGTCGATACAAAAGGAGATTCATCATAATTCCCAAACTTAGATTCAATCGTGAACCCATTGTAATGGAGAAGCGCGTCGAGTTCCTGTGGGTAAAAAATCCGCATATTCAATTCTTCTACGATCTCTTCAGCCTGGTCTCCCATTTTGTAGTACCATTTAATCCTGTTTATTTGAGAGGCAGCGTCGTAAGTATTATTCTCTGTAATAACAACAGTCCCTCTACCATCGGGATCAGGATACTCCGCTACCGGATAGCGTTTAGATGGATCCCTCATCAAAATGTCCAAACGCGGGTTAAATACGTCGATGATAAACCTGCCGTCATCTTCCAAATGCGCCTTTACACAAAGAAAGCACGATTCAATACTTTCTAAATCATGAAGATGGGCTATCGAGTTAAAAGGGAAAAAGACGAGTTTAAATTTCTTGTCCAGTTTGAAACCACGGCAGTCGGCTTTAACCCATTCAACATCAACTCCTTTCATCGTAGCTTTTCTTTTGGCATAAGAAAGCATAGGCGTTGAGATGTCTAACCCTGTGATTTTGATTCCTTGCTCAGCTATAGGAATAGTAACCCTTCCCGTCCCACAGGCGAGTTCAAGAACAGGTTCTCCGTACTTTTTGATCTGACGCAAGTAAAAAGGGATGTCATCTACAAAATCCTTATGTTGGAGATCATAATGCCGGGGATCGCGGTAAAGAGACTCACAATCGATAGGTTTCATGCTGTATTCCCTCCCTGTTGGTGGCTAATAAACTATATTGGGGGAATCATGTGCACCTTATTAGGCGGAGTTCTGCAAACAGCAACCGTATTCATATGTCCAACCTCATAAGCGGAAAGACTTTATCATCTTTATGCATCTTGAACCCGTTTTGCAGATAGAACTCCATAGGACCAGATGGAGTTTCAAAGTTGCCCTTTTTTCTTGTAGCAAAAGTTTCTATCGCTTTTGCTTTCCCTTTTAGTTCATTTATTATTGCTTTCAAAAACATCGACATCAAATACCTATATTCCTCACGAGAGATATAAAGACATGAAAGTAACACCGCATCATTGCTAACAGATACTGAATAGTTAGCAGCGTTTGGGAAAAGTTTAGGTGGAGCGTATTGTGCATAACCCACTGATTTTCCATCAATGTAAAGCATCTTGCCACAATTACCGAATTCTTGCCTCGTTTTCTTCAGCCATATCATCTTTTTCTTCATCATAGCTTCTTTTCCTTTTTCTTCTAAGTACTTAAATTCCTCTGGGTGCTCCCAGTAGAGACAGTACTTACAGCTAAAAGGATAGGCCGAAAATTCCGGTGCATCGCCAAGATTTTCCTCAGTGAGGTCTACAATTTCTATTTTCATTTCTCCACACCCCCTCCAAAAACTTCACCTAACATTTTGAGCATATTCCAACTTCTCTTTCGAAGAACCCAGGTGGAGCGCAGCAGTATACAATAATTGCCGTAAAAATGAGAAAGACCCTGTATCCTTGTAAAACAAAAAACGCATACACAATTTGAGTTGATCACCACATCGAGTATTGGGCATGTATTAGATCGTCTAATCCCAATCCTATACCAACCAACATCTCAGGTTCTGCACCATCCACGGAGTAGACCATGAACTGAGAGGCCAGCACAATAGGAGAGTTCATGAGAGTATACAGCTGCGGTACTATGCTCATTCCAAAGCTGTAGGCATCAAAATCCTTATGTTGGAGATCATAATGCCGGGGATCGCGGTAAAGAGACTCACAATCGATAGGTTTCATGCTGTATTCCCTCCCTGTTGGTGATTTCAGCTAACGATTGGAGTGCATCTAAAGTCCAGCCAATAGGCTGGATTTAAGCGAAGGCGCGAAGCACCAGAGAGTGCCCAAGTCCGCTCATTTTAAGTTTTTATCACCCATCTTTATTTTCTCTCCTGCTATGTATTTGCTTAATAATTCCGGCTATTAAATTTATTCTCGGGACTCTCTTCATATAATTCCTGTATGCATCGACACACTTTTCTATGTTTCTCTTTTCTTCTTCTATCTTTGCAAAAAACAGCAGAACAATTAAGAGAGCACCAACAATAA
>QNAP01000308.1 GCA_003641795.1 Thermotogae bacterium
CATCGGTATCATACTCAACGCCATCTTCATGATCACGAGAGCTCCCGAAGAGTGAGGGAACGTACAAGAAACTGCGAAGCGCCCTTTTTGGGCGCTTCGTTATTTTGAAGCTTCCAAGTAACACGAAAGATGTAGCATAAAGTAGTTCCACAGATTGGAGGGATTTTCCATGATTCACACCGTGGTCCGGGAGAACGCCTACCACGACTCGGTGACCCTCATGTTAGCCACAGAAGAGATAAAAACCATTGAAGGGGTCGAAGAGGCGCTGGTAGGCATGGGGACGGAGACGAACAAAGGCTTTCTGAGAGATCTCGGCATGCTCACCCCCGAAAGCGAATCCGCCACCCCCAACGATCTTCTCATCGTGGTCAAAGGAGAAGAAGGTGTCCTCGATAAAGTCCTCACAAAGCTCGACGAATTTCTCAAGCAGAAAGTAGAAGCTTCCGATGAAGAACGCTTTGCGCAATCCTTAGATGGCGCTTTAGAGATGATACCCAACGCTAACATGGTGCTCATCTCCGTGGCAGGTGAGTACGCCGGAAGAGAGGCTATGAAGGCGCTGAAACGAGGTCTCAACGTCATGCTCTTCAGTGACAACGTGAGTTTAGAAGAAGAGATAAAACTCAAGAGGTACGCTTCCGAAAAAGGGCTCCTGGTGATGGGACCGGATTGTGGCACCGCCATCATAAACGGTGTCCCCTTAGCTTTCGCCAACGTCGTTTCCAGAGGTAACATCGGCATGGTGGCTGCAGCTGGAACAGGCGCTCAGGAAGTTTCCTCGATCATCTCCAACCTCGGAGGAGGCGTCTCTCAAGTCATAGGTACCGGCGGTAGAGACGTGAAAGAAGCCGTCGGCGGCATCACCTTCCTCGAAGGCATCAGAAGGCTCATCGAAGACGATGAAACACACGTGATCGTTTTGGTATCCAAGCCACCCCACAAATCCGTCATAGAAAAAGCCATTCAGCTTCTCAAATCCTCGGACAAAAAACACGTGGTCCATTTCATCAACGGAACGGTGGACGATCCGAACATCCTCACCGCCGAAACCCTCGAAGACGCAGCCGCGAAGGCGGTCTTGCTCAGCCGGGGTGAACCCATAGAAAAGGACGTCTACACCGTCTACGATTTCATCGAAGGGCCTAACTTCAAGACCCTTGCCAAAGAGGAAGCTCAAAAGATATCCAAGGGTTCGTACATCCGCGGCCTTTACTCCGGAGGAACTCTCACCTCCGAAGCCATGGTCATGATCACCAAAGAGATCGGCCCCGTCTGGTCGCCATCTCCACTCGACCCCGCTTACAAACTCGAGAACATCCACGAAAGCAAGGAGCACACCATCGTGGACATGGGAGAAGACGAGTTCACCCAAGGCAGACCTCACCCCATGATCGACTTCACCATGAGAAAGGAAAGGCTCGTCAAAGAATATCTCGATCCAGATACCGCCATCATCCTCTTAGATGTGGTGCTGGGATACGGTTCCAACATGGATCCTGCAAGTGAGATCGCGGAAGCCGTCGAAGAAGCGAGAAGCAAGTCCAGCGACTACGTCACCGTTATCGCGGCGCTCTGCGGCACCTATGGTGATCCACAAAATTACAACGAACAGAAAAAAACCCTTGAAGAAGCCGGCGTTCACGTCTTTGCCAGCAACGCCTCTGCCGTGAGGTTCGCTATCGATGTGTGGAAGGAGTTGAAAGCATGAGCCTCTTCAAGGAAGAACTCAAGGTCATAAACATAGGGCTTAAGGGATTCTACGAAGACCTGAAGAAAGTGGGCGCTAAGGTGGTCCACGTTGACTGGAAACCGCCTCTTGGAGGTTCTAAGGTGGCGGCTATCCTCGACAGACTCGAAGAGTTGAAGGTCGACATCGAAACGGCCAACGAGGAAGCTGTCAAGAAGATCCTTTCCGCCCAACCAACGCTCGTGGGAATAGCGAAGGCGATCGATGTGGTACCGGGCATGAAGAAAAACCTCATTCTTCACGCCGGACCTCCCATCACCTGGAACAGAATGTCGGGACCCCTGAAAGGCGCGGTCATCGGAGGACTCATCTACGAAGGGCTGGCGAAAAACGAGGAAGAAGCTGTGAAGCTCGTGGAATCCGGCGAAATAGAGTTTGATCCTTGGCATCATCATGATGGTGTTGGACCCATGGCAGGAGTTGCCACTGCATCCATGCCCGTCTTCATCGTGGAGAACACCACCTTTGGCGTCAAAGCGTACTGTACCATGAACGAAGGGCTCGGCAAGGTTCTCCGCTATGGTGCTTACAGTCAAGACGTCATCGACAGGCTCAAATGGATGGAGGAAGTTCTCTATCCGGTCCTGGCAGAGACTCTCAAGCTCAAAGGCCCAATAAATCTTAAAAACCTCATCACCCAAGCTCTCCAGATGGGAGACGAGTGTCACAACAGAAACAGGGCGGCTACCTCGCTCTTCATCCGTGAAATCGCGCCCGCTTTACTCGATACTTCCTTCTCCAATAAAGAGAAGAAGCAGGTGTTGGAATTCATCAACTCCAACGATCATTTCTTCCTCAATCTATCCATGCCTGCAGCAAAAGCCAGTCTGATGCCCGCGGAGGGTACGAAAGGTAGCACCGTAGTCACC
>QNAP01000309.1 GCA_003641795.1 Thermotogae bacterium
CCTTCATTCTCTTCGCCAATTCAATGATCCGTTCAGCCGCTGGTGAGGGTTCTTCTACCCAAGGTGAAGAAAGCCAGCTCTCCAGCGAGTTCCTCTGCTGAGAAGGCACAATGTAGCGGATATTTGCATCGAAGACGATCCTGTAGGGAAAGAAAAATTGCTTCAGCGACGCCAAAAAATCGAAAACCCTGTCCAAGCGGTTTATGTTCACAAACCCGGTAGCTTCGTAAATAACATTGCTACCATCGATGATGACCGGGTGCGCGGGAATATCGAAGAGTGCTCTTCTGACGTAGGTGTGAAGATACGCTGTCCTTGAAAAAAGTTCCGACTGCTCCGCTCGATTGAAGGAACTGATGAGTTCCCGGTATTCCGGTATCTTGTGGCTGTCCCACAGATCGAACTGCAAAAGCTCGAGAACTTCGTTTGTGAGATTGTCATCTTCGAAGGTCAAGAGAGCAAAGTCGATCTCCGCTTCTTCGTTTTCTGTCGCCAACGTTTCTAAGATCCTTCGCTCTCTCTCTCGCACTTTCAAAATTTCGAAGGAGTCTTCCGCTTCACCGTTGAGGAGCAACTCCAGAGCCAATATCAAGTCATCGGTCGTCACCAGAAACTTGCAGGAAAGGTAACCTTCGAATCTTTTTCGATCCTCCTCCGTCCACTCCCATCTACGTTTCAGCAACGCTTTTGCCAAACGCATATTCGCACAGGCCCTATGAAAGTGCCGCACAAACTCGGGATTGTGGAGGATCTCGTTTTTCTTCATTCTAACGCTATCTTGGGTGAGGGGAACTCTCCCCGTGCCGCTTCAAAAGCGTGGGCAAGGTTGAGAAGTGTGGGGTCGTCGAACCGCTTTGCAAGGAACTGCACGCCTACTGGAAGTCCATCCTTTAAGTCCACTGGAACCGCAACAGCTGGCAATCCAGCCAGATTTGCCGGGATGGTGTAGACATCCATCAAATAATATACTAATGGGCTCTTAACCTCCCCTATAGCGTATGGCTTTACCGGTGCAACTGGCATGGTGAGTATCTGGTACTCTTGAAAGATCTTCGCCAATGCGTCAGCAAAAAGTCTTCTCACTCTAAGTGCTTTATCGTAATAGGCTTCGTAGTACGTTGCACTGAGGGTAAAGGTGCCGATCAGAATACGCCGCTTCACTTCCTCGCCGAAGCCTTCACCACGACTCATCTTATAGGTTTGATCCAAATCCTTTCCTTCAGCTCGTAGTCCGTACCGCATACCGTCGTATCGTGCTAAATTAGAACTCGCCTCACCTGGTGCGATGATGTAGTACGCCGCGATACCGTACTTCAGGATCGGCAAATCGACATAATGGATCTCGCAGTCAAGCTTTTTCAAAAGCTTCAAGGTGTCTTCAAAAGAATTTCTCACGTCCTTATCTAATCCGTCGGTCTCGAGAGCTTCTCGTGGAACGGCTACTTTCAAGCCGTCAACGGATTTTCCAAATTGTTCCAACAAGTTCACCTTGCGTGGCACGCTTGTGGAATCGAGAGGATCGTATCCTGATATGATTGACGCTACAATGGCGGCATCTTCCACGCTTTTTGTGATAGGGCCAATTTGATCGAGCGAAGAGCCGAATGCCACCAAGCCGTACCGCGAAACGAGTCCGTAGGTGGGTTTGTATCCCACAACGCCACAGAAAGCTGCTGGTAGCCGTACCGAGCCACCCGTGTCGCTTCCTAATGCGAAGGGAGCCATACCTGTAGCAACGGCTACCGCAGAGCCTCCGCTGCTTCCTCCTGGCACCTTTGAAGGGTCCCACGGATTCTTAGTGGGACCGAAGACGGAAAACTCTGTTGTGGAACCCATGGCGAATTCGTCTAAGTTTGTCTTTCCCAAAAGGATAGCGCCCGCTCGTTTTAGCTGCTTGTTCACCGTGGCATCGTAGGGAGATTCGTAATCTTCTAATATCTTCGACCCGCAAGTAGTGCGTGTTCCCAGGGCGAGGATGTTGTCCTTCAAAGCGTAAGGTATTGGTAACACGCCATCCGCTTGATCATCCACCACTGGATTCGTCACCGATACAAACGCATTGAATTTTGGATTGAGGTGCTGGATTCTTCTTTGGAAATACTCCACCACCTCGGGGACCCTTAATGTGCCGTTTTTGATTCTTTTTGAAAGCTCTTTGACTGTCATCTCATACATATTTCCCACCTCAAGGCGATTATACACGAGAAAGTGTCGATCACACGTTAACTCAATACAAGACCAAGTGTGTTCGAAAATTTCTGGAAGCATAACGTAAAAAACCTGTGTGATAAGATGTTCATCCTTTTTCCAGATCGGATTTCTTACTCTCGTATGCAGTGTGGTTTTATCAGAATTCCTCACGATCGTACAATCTCACGAGCGCCGAGTAAGCATCCATACAAAACGACCTCGAAGCCGCACGGATGCGGATGAGAGCGAAGCTGAAGCAGGAAGCTGAATCTTCGCGTGGGTCGTTTTGTGGATGCGAACGAGGGAAAAAGCGAGTACTTGCTGTGTGAGCGTGGGGATTCTCCACTTCTCCCTTTTTTCTTCTTTCACATTGCAGAAAGCATGTTGTGCTTTGCTTTCTTCCTCGCTCACACTCACAAACGGGC
>QNAP01000310.1 GCA_003641795.1 Thermotogae bacterium
AGGCAATAAAGAGTGCAGAGAAAATCAAAAAAAAGCTGGACAACGCAGGAAAGAATTCATGGATTCTTGTAGCGGACGAGATAACACCAGAAAAACTTCTGGGCCTGAGAATAGACTGTCTGGTTGACTGCGCGTGCCCGAGAATAGCGGACGATTCCCAATACTTTAAGAAGCCGATTCTCAGACCGGAGGATATAGACGAACTATAAAGAGCGAATTCGGCAGATACTGCACTCATCTCTTGATCTCGTTCTTGACGAAAGATATTATCCTTTGCGCTACATTTATATCTGTAGCCTTTTCTATCCCCTTCAGACCAGGGTTTATATTTACTTCTATAACCCTTATCCCGTCCTTTCCCTGAACCATATCCACTGCGCATATCTTTGATTTTACTGCTTCTGCTGCCCTGAAAACAATCTCCTCCATCTCACTGGTCAGCTTAAAGACAGAGGGTCTGCCGCCAGAATAAAGATTCGCCTTTTTCTCTCCGGGGGATGCTATTCTCTTGTAGGAGGCAACGATCTCTTCACCTGCCACAATCCCTCTTATATCCTCACCGGGATTCGGTATATATTCCTCTATCAGGATCTCCTGTTTCAGTGTGGTCATAGTATCTATTGCCGTGTGGACAGCATCTTTGCTTTCCAGTATCATGACACCCTGACCCCCAAAACTGGAAAGGAGCTTGAGAATCACAGGCAGTCTCTGTCTGCCCAGGATATCCTTTGCTGCTGTCTTTGATCCTGTCAGATATGTTTCCGGGACAGGGATACCGTTCTTGACCAGCTCTTCAAGTGTGAGAAATTTGTTGTGGGCTATCAGGACTGTTTCAGCAGGATAAGGCTTCCTGACACCCAAATCATCCAAAAACCTTATGACGGGATATCCTATCGCGGCCCTCTTTGAGTCTATCCTGGGGAGTATGTAATCAAACTGTTTCAGACTTTTCTTGTCATGAACAATATCCATACCGTTGCCGACCTTCAGCTTGATATCTATGAGAGGGATCAGCTCAGCTTCAAACTCCTTTTTAGCCTCTTCAAGGAGCCTTGATGTTGTATAGCTGAGCATATTCATGGTAGGCCCTAATATCGCGATTTTCATAGCCTCCTCCAAAGACATTAATTTTATGAAAACCAAACTTAAAAGCTTTGGATAAAGATAACAGCCTTTCCTATCCCTTTGTCTGGTATTCGGGACTTCCGAGTTCCTCTGGTTTGCTTTCAAGCAGACCCGTAACCTCTGCCAGGTCGATCTCGATCTCCTTGGAGAGCCTTGCTCTGTCCCTCCTGCTCAATCTCTGCTCCTCCAGAATCCTCAGATGGTTCTCTATGGAGTCCAGTTTTTCCAGAGCAAGGTGCCTGATCGGCTCTTTCTTTTTCAATGCCTTCTCCCTCAGCCTGTCCCATTTCTTTCGAAGTTTCCGTATCTTTCGCTGAAAACCGAACACCCTGTCGATCAGCCACATGTTTTTATTATTTTATCTATTATTTAATAAGACTTGGAAGCCACTCCTTCAGGGCAGCACGGAGTTCCCTGTGGGTTTTCGCATACTCCTTAAGGGGGATTCCCTCTACTGCTGCATCAACAGACTGCCTTGCAGCCCTTGCCCCTGCTCTCGTTCCGTCAGGATGCCCGTGAATCCCTCCGCCCATCTGGATTATTATATTCTTCCCAAGCATGCTCACAAGCCTTGGAGTAAGACCGGGGTGAAGCCCACCGGAGCATACAGCAAACACAGGCTTTATCCCATACCATCTCTGTCCAAGAACATGCTCCTCTTCATGCGGACTGATAATCCCTTCTTCAATCTCATCCTCTATGCCCTGAACATCCTCTCTTCCTCCCTCCATCTTCCCGACAGCTGTTCCTATATGCAG
Organism: Thermotogae bacterium; assembly: GCA_003641795.1. Taxonomy (GTDB): domain Bacteria; phylum Thermotogota; class Thermotogae; order UBA12178; family UBA12178; genus UBA12178. The sequence continues at coordinate 1,884 of QNAP01000310.1, forward strand.
CTGATCCACACCAATCAGCCTTGCGAGCTTTGCGATAACAAGCATTGATATGCCGTGCTTTTTGTTCCTGGTGATGGCTGCATGCATTGCCCTGTGACCATGAACAACCAGGCCAAGCTCCTGATTTCTGAGTGTCTGCAGGGCAGAGAACCCGCATGTCAGAATATCCACCATTACAAACTCCCCCCCGAGCTCTTTAACAAACCCTGCCCTCCTCAGCATCTCCTCCGTCTCTGCCGTAACATTGGGGAGGTATGCCTTTCTTTCACCTGTCTCCTTTTCTGCTTTTTCCTTCATCTTCAGGGTTTCTTTCACCCTTTTCTCAAACGGATTGAATCTCTGGGAGGAAAGATTCTCATCATCCTTTACGATGTCACAACCGCCAACCCATGCCTCATAGGCAACCCTTGCGTGATCCTTTGCCCGCAGACCGAGTTTTGGCTTTATTATCGTTCCCACAAGCGGTCTCTCCTTTACGCCAATAATCTTTCTCACACCCTCTATCCCGAACCGTGGACCTTTGAATGACCTGACCAATCTTTCCGGGAAGTGAATATCCTCCAGTCTCAGATTCTTCACGGCCTTCATCCCGAAGACATTTCCTGCAACAGAGCTGAGAATCTGCGGGATATTTCCCGGTTCAAACAGATCCAGAGGGTACGCGATCTTTACTCTGTTCTTCCTTATCTCGAACACCCTTGCTGCAAGCCTCTGCATATACGGC
>QNAP01000311.1 GCA_003641795.1 Thermotogae bacterium
ACCTATCTCTTCGTGTGGGTCGTTTTGTGAATGCGAACGAGGAAAAAAGCGAGTGCAAGCTGTGTGAGCGTGGGGGATTCAACACCCCCCCTTTTACATCAAAAGCAGCACGATGAGAGAAACAGCGTTGTTGAGCGCGTGAAGAACCACCGAGGCGAGGATAGAACCCGAGATCTCATAAGCATAGATCAAAAAGATGGAAAGCACCGTCATGTGCACGAAAGTGCTGAAGGGATGGAAAAACCCAAAGATCACACTTGCAAGCACCACAGCCAGCTCCGGCCGTATCCGGCTCTTCAGCGTGGGATACAGCACCCCCCTGAAGGCCACCTCTTCCACCACCGGCCCCAAACCGGAAAGAACCAGCATGAGGACAGCGACGGCGAAAGGCGAAGCGTTACCGCCTGGCAAGGGAATACCCGCATCGACCGCGTTCACCGGTATCAAAAGCGAGAGCAAGGTGATCACCACGAGCTCAAGAGGATACATCAAAGAGCCCACGATAACAGCCTTCCTGGGATTCCTTGTGAGTTCGGCCTTCAGATCGTAACCCCTATTTTTGAGATTCTTCCACAAGAACCACAGCAAGAAAACATAGGCCGCCACCGAGGCGGCCAAGATTCCCCATACAGTGTTCCAAAGGCCCGCAACGATGGACGTCGCAAGTTGAACCAATACGAAGACAATCAACATACCGAAGAGAAATCCTTGAGAGACAACCATCTTTACTCTCTTATCTCCCCTTTCGCCTCCACTGTGAGCATCTCCAGCTCCAGCATCTGCTCCACGTCGTCTGTGAACACCACGTTGGGTGGTTCTATCCCGTTGAACCGCGTGTTGTACTCGGTGGTGTACGCCCCCGCGTTTATGAAATAAACGATGTCACCGTAATCTATGTCCTCAGGCAATTCTATCTCATCGTAGATCTTATCCACACTATCGCAGGTGGGACCAGCCAAAACGAACCGCTTTTTGGGGCCGTTCTCCTTGCCATCCACCACCATTTCGTACCTGAAATCCTCAATGGTCTCCATGAGCCCATGGAAAACACCCACGTCCAAGTAGACCCATTCCTGGCCTGCCGAAGGTTTTCTACCTCTGAGCAGGACCTTGGAAACCATGATACCGGCATCCCCCACCATGGATCGACCCGGCTCCACCATGAGCCGAAGATGATCCACAAACCCAAGATGCTCCTCGACGGCCGTGTTTATGACGTGCGCGATCTCTTCGACCGTGGGCACGGGCTTGGTGTGATGTACCGGCATTCCGCCGCCTATGTTCAAAAGCCACATGTTCACGCCGAACTCCCTGACCTTTTTGAAAACCCACGCGGCCTTTTCGATAGCCACATCCCACCTGTGGGGGTTGTAGCTTTGAGACCCCACGTGGAAGCTCACACCCACAGGGCAAAGCCCGAGCTTGAGGGCGTAGCGGGCCAGCTCCACCACGTGCTCTGGATCGGTACCAAACTTTTTGGAAAGCGGCCAGTCACTATCGGCACTGTCCATGGCAACACGCAGATAAACCTCAGAGCGCGGCGCGTTGCGTGCGATCTTTTCCAGCTCCATCTCTGCGTCCGCCGCAAAAAGGTCTATGCCCAGAGAATAGGCAAAGGCGATGTCTTCGCCGCGCTTTATGGTGTTTCCATAACTCATCTTTTGAGGGCTCACACCCAAAGCCAATACCTTCTCGATCTCCCCGCGGGATGCCACATCGAAGTAAGAGCCCTCGTTCTTGAGCGTCTCCAAGATCCTGGGATGAGCGTTGGCCTTCACCGCGTAGTAGATCAGCGCGGAGGGAAGACTTTCCGCAAGCCTTCTGTAGTTCTCCCGCACTATGGAAAGATCCATTATCAAAAATGGTGTCGGCAGCGCCCTCGCCGCCCTGCGCACAACCTCCGAGATGACCATCTCCTTTTCCCTCCACAAAAAATCAATTCCAGCAAATGATACCATCTTTCAGGTTTAGAGTGTGTTAACACTAAGAAATAAAAACCCCCGCCCTCTGCATGGGCGGGGGTTGATTGGTGGTTATCTTGGTTCAGCGGGAGGGTGCGAAGTTTGCAGCTGTACCTGTTGCACTGACATCCTCGTTCAAGTTGCCAAGATCGTCCTGTACAGTATCTGCTTTGACGACCACTTTGTAATCCGCACCCTCTTGTATGTCGTAAATTCCATCAAAGTCTGCCTTTATCTGGTTGCTGGAGTATTGTGTCACCTTCGCTCCCGTTGCCTCGGCTAAGTAGCTTTCTGGACTGTAGAGGTACAGTTCCACAACTCGGGAAGCCTCGCTTGTTACCGAAACATCTTCATCAAATGTGATGAGCACGTAATCGTTGTTAGCGTTGATAGCTATTGCAGAAATGTCGGGTCTTTGGGTATCAAGTGTAAAGCTCCAAGTTTGTGTGGCAACGTTGTCGTTCGCATCCGTCGCTGTCAGCGTGATCGTAACATCCACCGACTGAGTGGCTCCAAAGGTTACGGTGAGTGTAGCTATACCCGTATCGGTGTACGTGACATCTGGAGTTACTGCGCTGTTGTCGCTCACCGCTGTCATCGACGCCAGAGCTCCCGCAAGGTCGGTGGCATCCAGTGTGAAGACGAT
>QNAP01000312.1 GCA_003641795.1 Thermotogae bacterium
AATGAAGCTTTCCCTTCTCCGTTTTTATCACCAGCTCCACAAAGAAGGCAAGATTGAAACGTTGGTTTGCCACCACTTTTGCCGATGTTTTTGCAGGGTCAAGTTCTTTCTTCATCCAGATAGAGTCTCTGAAGTCGGTACTCGCAGATCTCGCGCTCCAAAGGCAGACTTCTTCGATTTCCACATCGACATCCCACGAGACTTGGATGAGATCTTTCGTGGTGAGAAAGTGCCATCTTAGCTTCGGTAGTGCATTCGCAATGACCGCTTTTGTGAATGAAGCAGCATTGAGAGCGACATGCGCCACATTGGTTATATCGTGCCCATCATTTGGAACATAGAGAATAAAGTTTTCTCCCGGAATCTCCCCAATGTACAGATTTGCTGCGTCAACGGGCCAGTACCTATCATTGGTAGCAATGATAAGGAGCTTCGGAACTTTAAGATTTTCCTTCAACGAGAAGGGATCAACCATCTCTACGAGTTTCTTGCCTTGGGGGGAAGAGAGTAGATCGGGCAAGCCTCTTCTGGTGTACGGGGCTATCTTCTCACTGTACTCTCCCCACATTTCTAACTGATGGGGCATCTGCCAGGGAAGGTTCAGATTGTCGTAGACCATAGGAATGATAGCTTTCACACGCTCGTCTATCGCCGCTGTGAGCCACGTTGTCCATCCTCTCTTAGACGCGCCCGTCACCACGAAAGATCCTATTTCTCTGCCACGGGAGGAGGTATAGGACTGTACGGCGTCCATGGCGGCCACTACGGACTGAACCATGGGGAAGAGTAATGGCCAGTCTTTCTCCTCTGTTTCCAGATACCTGGTAAAGGTATAAGCGATGAGATCGTCTTCTCGGTAACCTCCAAAGAGCGGTTGATTTGGAACATCTCCCACCACACAAAAGGGAATCCCAAAAGCTTTGGCTATCCACAAACTCTCGCTGACATCTCTGGAAAAACTGCCCACCACCAACATGACAGCCACATCTCTACGTCTTGCGTTGAGTGGATAGATCACAGCCACACGGTTTCGCCATTCGATGCCCTTCCACACCTGTGATTTCACTTGAAGGAAATGGATCTGTGTTCCATCTTCCAGGGTGTGCTCTTCTAAGAAGCTCCAGGCAACTTCACTTTTGTGTTGTGCTACGTACTCGCTCAAGACGTGTCCCAAAACCAAAACGTTCAACAGCGCTGATACAATAAACGCCACCACGTATTTTTTCATGCTTTATCTTCCTCTCTTACTGTGAGACCATTTCCCAAAGAAGATACGACGATAGCTATCACCATGATAAGAGCCCCTGTAATTTGGAGGGGTGAAAGCCTCTCTCCCAAGATTAAGTAAGAAAAGATCGTTGAGGATACCGGCAACATGACGAAGATCAACCCTGTGCGGTTACTTCCCACTTCTTTTTGAAACCTCAATTGCAGGTATATGCCCAACACTGTTGCGAGTAGAGCACTGTAGATGGCTACAAAGTATATGGGAATTGAAAGACCCCAGTTCTTTGTCACACCTGCCATTGCGTTGATCAAGGCCACCGTGAGAAATTGGGGAAACAACAGTTGCCCTTCGGCGACTTGCCGTGAGAACCGGGTGATCAAGACGATATGGAGCGCAAAGCTCGCGGCACAGATCAACATGAGCAGATCTCCGAGGTTGAAGCCACGCACCCCACCAGATAACAGGTAGGAACCCAGTACACTGAGTGCAAAGGCAATTCCCTGTATTCGCGTGATCTTTTCCCTCTCCACGATATAAGAAAAAATCGGTATGAGGACAGTATAGAGGGAAACGATGAAGCCACTCTTGGAGGCACTGGTCAGGGTTAAACCCCACGTTTGAGTGACATATCCCACCGAAAGTACTGCCCCCAAGATCGCACCTCTGAGGATGTCTCCTCTGCCAAAGACAAAAAAAGAAACTGCCGCGGCAAAACCAAATCTCAAAGCGTTGAAAACAAAAGGTGAAACCCCAGGTAAGACCAGCTTCTGGAGAGGGAACGTAGAACCTTGAATTGTAGCCGCGACCAAGAGAGCTAACACAGATTTTTGCAGTGATTTCATACCAATATTATAGCGTTAAGACCTGGCTTATCCGCAGTTTTCTCAAGGTCTCGTATGGGACGCTAGCAGTTTTTGATGCTTTTTAAGGTCAAAAAAGAAGTGGAGTAACACTGCTATAACCCTTATTTTGAGAGGAATTCTTGTTTTTTGAAGAAGTTTGGTATAATTGTTTCAAATTTAAAATAGCTGTTGATCGATGTATTGAGAGCCACTTTTTTCCGTTCACGGGAGAGCGGTTTTTATTGTAAGGAACAAAAATTTAGAGAAAAGCTCGAGAGAATAAAGCAGGGTTTGATGGGTGATTTACTTATTGGGAAGGTTAGAGTTAATCGTAGGGTTAGAGTTAAATCGTTGGCTGTGTCAAGAATTTGCTGTAAAAAGCCCTATATCCCTTCATAAGACATTTTCCTCCATGTCAAGATACCTTCTTCCCGTTAACCACTCTTCGTTTATGTCTATCAACATCGCTACCGCAAGCCTTATTAGTGATCGCTCGTTCGGAAATGCGCCTACCATTCTAC
>QNAP01000313.1 GCA_003641795.1 Thermotogae bacterium
GCTGAACTGGTTTTTAAGTTTTTTTGGTGTTAAAGGTCCGAACTGGCTGGGAGATCCCAAGTGGGCCATGCCTTCTGTCATCATGTTGGTGGTATGGAAGGCGGTGGGGTACAACACAATCCTGTTTCTGGCGGGGTTACAGAATATTCCAGATTTCCTCTACGAGGCGGCAGAACTTGATGGAGCCTCACCTTGGCAAAGATTCTGGTACATAACCTTGCCCATGCTCAAGCCAACTACGGTCTTTGTGACCACGATGATGATCATAGGTTACCTACAACTATTCGAAGAGCCGTACATGCTGACACAAGGAGGGCCTCTAAATTCGACGCTTTCCATAGTCTTGTATTTGTATAGACAGGGATTCAGGTTCTTCAAACTGGGCTACGCTTCTTCTATTGCAGTGGTTCTCTTCTCGATGATCGCCGCGCTCACGTTGTTGAGACTCAAACTCGCCGGACAAGAATAGGGGTGATCGAGAGTGAGGAAAACCTCCCCATTGCGGCAAGTAGTAGTTCACGGGATTCTATTTGCCATGGCGGTTGCCATGATACTTCCATTTTTGTGGATGATCTCCACATCTTTCAAAACTCCCGCGGAGATCTTTGTCCTTCCACCGAGATGGATACCAGAAGATCCCACCATAGAAAACTACAAAGAACTCTTTGCTTCTGTCAAATTTGGGCGTCCCTTCATGAACACGGTCATAGTTGCTTCTTCCATCACATTTCTGTCGCTGCTCGTTTCCTCCATGGCAGGCTATGCCTTCGCGAAGTTCAGGTTCAAGGGTAGAGACAGGCTGTTCTTTTTGATACTGGCGACCCTCATGGTCCCAGGTCAGATGACCATGATTCCAGTGTTCCTCCTTTTGAGACAACTCGGGCTTTTGAATACCTACACTGGATTGATCCTGCCAGGGGTGGCCAGTGCCTTCAACATATTCTTCATGAGGCAATTCATAATGAGCGTACCGAATGAACTGATCGAGGCGGCTAAGATGGACGGAGCCAAAGAGAGCTTCATATACTTCTGGATAATTCTTCCCCTTTCAAAGCCCGCACTCACAACTATAGCCATCTTCACATTCACGGGTTCGTGGAACTCCTTTCTCTGGCCGTTGATCATCGCGCAAGATGAGAGGATGTACACTCTACCCGTGGCAGTTTCAGTGCTCGCTGGTCAGTACGGTGAAAACCTGGGGATACAGATGGCAGGTTCGTGTATAGTCATAGCTCCTATCCTTGTGTTCTTCTTGTTCGTGCAAAGGTACTTCATAAAGGGAATAGCTCTCACGGGGCTCAAAGGATGAAGTGCCCCTCAACAGGTAGAGCTGCCAAATCCGTCTATGGCCGTTTCGTTCGTTGAGTGTTCTCTCAGAAACCCCTCTACTTCTTCGATATGGGGCATCGAACCGGCAGCACCGATTCTGGTGGCTACCAGCGCCGCCACAGCGTTGGCGAATACTGCTGCCTTTCTCACATCGTTGACGCTACAGAATCTTTGTTCTGTTGCTTTGTATATGAGACCAGCCATGAAGGCATCGCCACATCCTGTGGTGTCAACCGTATTGACCTTGAACGAAGGCACTTCTATCATCTGATCTTCATACAAGATCGTACAGCCTTCCGCCCCGCGAGTCACAAAGAGTGCCGCCCCCTCTTTTAAGGGTACCTTTCTGATCGCCGAATGAAGAGAAGTTCCTGGGAAGATGTACCCCATATCCTTGTCGCTGAGCTTCACAATAGATGTCTTGGAACTGACGAAGAGAAAATCTTCGACGAACCTCTTTCTGTTGGTTATGAGGGATGGCCTGACGTTGGGATCGTAAGATATGGAAAGATCAAGGGAGGCAAACCTTTCAACGAGTTCCATATACGTTTTCCTGGACGGGTCGAAGATCATCGAAACCGAGCCCACGTGGATCAGGGAGAAATCTTCTGGATTGACATCCTCCACATCTTTCAAAGCAAGGTTGGCATCTGCAGGATTTTCACGAAAGAAAACGAAGTCCGGATTCCCTTCTGTATCCCTTGCCACGAACGCAAGCGTTGCCTTCAAGTTTCTATCGACCTTGACGTGTTCGATGGAAATGTCTTCTTGCTGGAGCTGGGAAAGCAAAAACTGGGAGAACGGATCCCCACCAAGCTTTCCAAGAAAACTCACCGGCCGTCCGAGGCGTCTAACTCCCACCGCAACGTTGAAAGGAGCTCCTCCCGCCTTTTTCTCGAAGACACCGCTTTCAAAAAGGGATTTATTCACGTCGACCGCTATAAAATCGATGAGAATTTCACCACAACATAAGACCGGTTTCATTAGAACCTCTCACTTTCTTAAATGTCATCACCTTGATTCCAACACCTTCGACATCTTTGAAGTCGGTCTTTTCATTATAACACTTGGGGTGTCTCAAAAATCAGTAACGACCAACCATATCAGCGATCTTCCTGGGAGGGCGATTGTTCAGGACATTGAACATAACATAGAGGAGGAAGTGGCGAATCCCACACGCTCACACAGTTTGCACTCGCTTTTTTCCTCCTTCGCATCCACAAAACGACCCACGCGAA
>QNAP01000314.1 GCA_003641795.1 Thermotogae bacterium
GAACTTATTACGATCCCCAAATAAAAAGAGTGATTTTAAGGTTTGTTCTGCGGCACGCTTAGATTCCTAGCCAGGTTTTAAAGAGCCTAACTAGTGCACTAGTGACCAACCCCTGAAACATTATTATATCATTACCGACTTGCAGACCTAAGTAGGTGATAAAGACATATTTGCCGAAGGTTCTTATGTATCCTATTGGTTTGCTCACTGGTCCTTTTATGAATATCGTGAATAGTAGATATACCAGTCCAGAGAGTGTGAAAACTACCCTTATGAAGTAGCCCAGTCTACTAGCTGGTGGTCCAATGAAGATCTTAGCTGTCTCACTGATGACTGCACTCATATTCCCGACAAGATCCGTTCTCATCATAGTCCTCATCGTTAATCCTGTTCCTACACCCAGCATTATTGAAATTGGAAATGATGCTATCCATGCATACTTCCTCCAAACCACGAACAACGACATGATCCCCAGTATTAATGTAACTATTAGATGTGGCTGTGCCCCAGTGAATAAGGGTGTGAATCTACTACTAAGAGTCGTTATGCCAGTTACGACTGAGTGGGCTACCATGACGGAAACATAGACATACTCGGCGATGCGGAAAAGAGGGTTATCACCGTAGAGCAGTGTGAATGAACAGATCGTCAGAAAGGCGGATAACCAAACCCAAGGATCTGTTGAGATCATGCTGCCACCTCCTCTTCCTCCCCCCTTCGAGCGCGAGTGAGCATGGTGAGGTTCCCGAGGACTACGAATATGATATACGCGGCTGATATTATTGCATAAGAATCTACAGCAGCATGGCCTAGTCCCTTTATGCCCACGAGTTTCTCGTACTGCGCTCCACCTAGGAACCCATTCGTCATCCAGACCTTATCAGGGTATATCATCATGTATGGAGCAAAGACACTGTATGAGTAGGAGTGGGCGAACATAACACTTGGTATGCCCTTCTCCCCTGTGACAAATCGAACTATGAGTGGAAAGCTCCAGTGTGGGCAAATCCAAAGTGCGATGTCACGGTAGTCATGGAGATCCTGCATCAGTGGTAATTCCTCTATGGGGGTTCCATACGCATCTACTTTCACCGTGCCATGTACATCATTCAAGAAGCTGATTAGTGCAGCATCGTATCCCGGAACGTATGGTAGCTGTACAAAGTCTATCCCATACTTCCAAGGCCCACCATCCTTCTCTAGGACTTTAGCTGCGTCAACACAGAATTTATGGAATTGAAGGGATTCTACCCCTAAGGGGAAAGCCACTAATCTCAATTTGTTCCTCGCCATCTGTTTTATACAAGCTATCATCGCAGCCCCGGGCTCGAAGTCGAATGCAAAGACACCAGATCCACCCATGACGATGATACTACCTTCTGGTAGATTTTCTATATAGTTATAGATCTTCTTAGTAATGTCACTTATCTGAAATGGGGCTCCGATTGGGTGGATGATTGGTATCAAGTATAGGATCAAACAGACCAACCAGATATACTGGGATCTCAACTCTGGTATCTTAGCCATTTAGCTCACCTCCGTCGCCCTAAGGGCTCCTCTCTCTAATCCTAGGAGAATTCGTATACCTAAGACTATCCCTCCGATCGCACCAGTGATCATCATGGCACGGTAACCAGCCATTGAAGGGTTATTTAGAAGCCAGTAGGAAATCTTATCGACCACGGGGAAGGGGGTCATCAGCCAAGAAGCATTACATGCAATAATTGTTATTGTACAGGCAGCAAAGAGCAATGTTCGAAAGTTCTTTATTCTATAAGTTCTATAGGCTCCTGAAATCATGAAGAACATCAGCTGACCGAGGATTGCCACGTGAAGTGTGATCTTTGTACTATAGTATGCAGTTTGATAAAGATTAGAGTATATCCCAGACATCACTCCCATGATCACCCAGACAGGGATGATAATAGCTCCTAGGAGTTGGTAAGGCCAATATTCATCTCGACTCCATATGCCTTTTAACCAACGGGTGTATACCGTTATTACGCCGACAAACAAGCTGAAGGTACCGATGTTCATGTTCCAGTTATAAAGTTCAGTTGCAACCTTATCTGCCTGCGGTGAGACGAAGTACCAACTTACAAGTGTAGCAATGCAACCGAAGATTATTAGTACACGGCATAGATAGGTTCTGAGATAGATTAGTATCCTCGAGGACATCTAACATCACATCCATAGAAGATCTAATATTAAATGGGATCCAGCGGCCATGAGTATCACACCGATTACCATCATCCCTAGTACAAGAAGCCTGATCCAATCTTGACCAGCTATAGTAGCGATGGTAAGTGGATCACGGGTAATTGCAGCAGCCGCGGCAAATATCTCTTCCCCTATAAAGATGTAGTCACAGAACATGGCAATTAGATCCATGCTACTAAGTGTTCCACCTATCTGTAATGCACCGACCCTTGCTCCAGATTCTGCAACGGCTGGAATTTCCGCTATGAAATATCCTACCTGAATGAGCATCGCAGGTTTTTCCTTTAAGATCATTCCAGAAGCACCTACGGCATAGCTGAATTGGC
>QNAP01000315.1 GCA_003641795.1 Thermotogae bacterium
ACCCAGCACCTCTCCTTCTGCCATAGGCTGGAGGAACTCCAAGTCAGGTCTCGCTACCCACACCCCTGTGGCAGGAGCGAGCACGGTTTCCTGGTGTCCAATGCGCCATTTGCTGGCATAACTCGCCTGGCCAGGGATCATCCTGTAGTGTCGGAGCACGTTGAGGCATGCATCCCGAAGTTTTTCTCCTACCTCGTGGAATTCTCGGGTCAACGTGCGGCAAAGCCCTCCGAGTTCGATACTGATCGCTGCCTTTCCTAAAGCCGCGAGCTGCGAACTCGGATTTCCACCCCCGGAGGGGCTTGTCATGATCATGGTCCATGCCGGTCCCATGGCCCCAGCCAGTTCCCAACACGCTGGCGTGTCGGCAGAAAAGATGACCTCTGCAAGATAGGAATGATTCCCGCCGGAATGGATGTTGATTTGGAGATCACACACGGGACGCATGGCCTCGAAATGGGCCGCGGCCACTCGCGCTGTTGGATACCCCTTCCGATCCCCCGGGTAAATGCGGTTCATGTCGTATGTAAATTGGTCGGCTGGATTGCCTCGAGATCCTGTTACGAATGCCTCGGGGTTCATTACGGGACAAGCCACCACCACACCGTTCAACTCAGCGGGATCCAACACCTCCAGCAACTTAAATATGGCAATAGCTCCCTCCGCTTCGTCACCATGGGTTCCTCCGTTTAGCCACAGGATTGGACCTTCACCAGCACCGTTCACAATGATGATAGGAAGTTGGCGTTCGGTGCCGTAGATGTTTTTACCTACTGGGATGCCACATCGGACTACTTCGCCCGGTTGTGCAGCTCCTGTCCCCACACGCACTACCCCACTTCGTTTCTTCGCACCAGCCATGCAGTGTCCTCCTTTCGCTCCTACTCCGCGACCCGCGATCTGAACATGCTAAGACAGATCGTCGTCTCCCTCTATTGGTTGGATGAACTCCACAGTGGTCCCGTGGAGTCGTCCCTGCTCAACGAAGTTGCTGAGCGCCCCGTGTATCGGCTTGTGCTGCGGGAAGCGAATATCAAGCCCTGCACGGCGGGCCGTCTCGCACGCCGCGTCGATGTTGTCCACCTCGAGCGCCACGTGCTCCAGTCCCTCCCCGTGCTCTTGCAGGAACTGCTCCCAACGGCTCCCCGGCTCCGTGGACTCGTTGAATACGAACCTTATCCCGGCCACCGTAAAGGAGGCCAGGCGCACCTTGAGCTCGGGGTTCTCATTTACCACCGCCTTCACGCCGAGCAATGCCTCCCAACTGCGCACTGTCTCGTCGAGATCGGACACTACAAACCCCAGATGATGAATCCTCTTTACCTTTACGCCTTCCATGACACCTCCTTTGGCTTGCATGAACGCTTTTTTTCAGATTAGAAGGGCTCCCAGATTTCAAGAGCAGCCAGTCAATAGCCCCGCAACATCTTCGGTCACCAACACCCTAAACCCGGCTTCACCCTGACTGCCATGCCAAGTGCAAACTCGATGGGATTGCCACATCCAAGGAAGATAGCTCATGGTTGCTTTGCCTCTCATGGACTTATTCGTGGTGTCACCACCATGACTCTGTTTTGTGTCCGCTCACCATAGCCACTCCGGTGCTTCAATACGTACAACTGCCCGCGGTCCACCTTTCTATTTCGCATAACGTGCATCACCTTCTTTTTATTCCTTTATCTTGTAAAGCCATTATTATCTGCTTTGAATAGTTAAATAGGCTAGGCACGCCTCCTGTGTGCAAAAATATTACCCCAGCGCCCGGACGGATACGCCCTGCGGCGACCCGGCGGGCCAGTTCCTCCATTGCCACTGTCGTGTAGACTGGGTCCAAGAACACACCCTCCGTGCTGGCCGCTTGGCGAAGCCAATGGGCTGCGGTTCGCAAGCTCCGCGCGTCCTCGTCTGCGGTGCACAAATCCACCCTTGCAGCTTCCCAGTCCACTTCCAGCCCCAGAAGGTTCGCAGCTGCACGGGCGATGTGGGACACCTGAGCACGGGTATCCCGCTCCACCCCGGGCACCCCGTAGTACCCGGGATTCACCGCTACGATCTGCGTTTCCAAACCCAGGTATGCAGCAGCTAGCCACAAACCTGCCGCTGTGGGACCACCAGAGGCTAACACCAAATGGGACACTTCGATATGCAACGCTCGGCACTGCAAGTACAGTTCCATCATACACTCAACGTACGCCAGGGCCCCCCGGTCATGGTCTGTGGGACCGGTGATATAAGGGCGTTTCCCCTTTGCTTCTAGAGAGCTTGCAATGCGGGTGAGCTCCGCTGGAAGGGCATCCAAATCAACTTTTACAAACCGGCTCTCAACTCCCATTAACCACTCCAAAAAACGATTCCCCTGAAGAAACTCCCCATAATTTGCTGAAGGCTCACCCATGAATACCAGGTAGACGTCCCAGCCCAGCATCCGGGCTGCCGCCGCCGCTTGACAGGCGAAGTTGTTGGGACCCAGCGTACCTCCGGTAATTAATGTATCAGCACCCGCTGCCACACCTGGACCAAGTCTGAACTCACATTGACGGCC
>QNAP01000316.1 GCA_003641795.1 Thermotogae bacterium
CCATTGACTGGTGGCGTAAGAATTTGGAGGAAATATGAAGTTAACCATTGATACTGATGCTAAGATGCTAATTTTAGAGGAAGATGGAAAATGTCGCAAAGTTGAACTTTATTCCAGGGAAGCGTTTGAAATTATATCTCACCAATGGCTGAAGGTAGGTTGGAATCAAAAGTATACCTATACATTTACCTGGATGGGTCGGCCAATCATCCAGCTTCCAGATGATATGTTTCGGATTCAAGAAGTGATTTATCAGGTAAAACCTGATGTAATTATTGAGACTGGTGTGGCACACGGTGGGTCACTGATTTACTATGCAACTCTTTGTAAAACGCTGGAGAAAGGAAGGGTTATTGGGATTGATATTGAGATTAGACCGCATAACCGTGAGGCTATAGAATCCCACCAGTTATTTCCTCTGATCACGTTAATTGAGGGTGATTCAGTCTCTCCTTCAGTTGTTGATCAAGTCAAGTCGATGGTAAAAATTGATGAGACTGTTATGGTCATTTTAGATTCTTGTCATACTAGAGAGCATGTCCTAAAAGAACTAGAGGCATATCATGATCTTGTAACTCAGGGTTCATATATTGTGGTAAATGATGGATTTATGAAATACCTCTATGATGTTCCACGAGGTAAAGTTGAGTGGAAGGAAGATAATCCAGCAGAGGCGGTGAGAGAGTTTCTAGAAAGGCACCCAGAATTCGAAGTGGAGCAGCCAGAGTGGCTATTTAATGAAAGCGAATTGATTGAAAACGTTACTCACTGGCCAGATGCTTATTTAAGACGAAAGTAAAATTCTATGTCCAGAGTTTCTAAGAACATTCTATACAATCTGTTCGGCCAGGGGCTTCTCCTTATCCTTGGCTTTGTTGCTGTCAAGTATATCTTCAGGCAATTAGGGGAGGATGCGCTTGGGATCATTTACTTCACAACCATGCTCAATGCGCTTCTTAGTGCTGTCTTTGGGATGGGTGTATCCACTACAGTGGTGCGCGAGGTTTCTGCCCATCTTGAATCGGAACCAACCTATATACACGATTTGCTTCAGACATTTTCCTGCTTTTTCTGGGGGATTTATGTAGTTGTGGCTGTGGCTTTTTTTCTACTGGCCCCGGTCTTGGTGGATAAGTGGATTAACTTGAAGAGTATGAGTGAACCCACGGCTGTCTATGTTGTTCGTTTCCTGGGTATTTCGGCACTCTTGGCATTCCCCCGATCCTTTTACACCAGTTTATTTAATGGCTTGCAGCGAATGGAGATCAATAACCTTATTGATGTGATAACTATAGCCCTTCAGCAATTTGGCACTATCTTAATCCTTATCCTTAGGGGCAATTTATTTCATGTCGTTTATTGGTTTGCATTCTGTTATATTATCAGAATAATCGTTTATTTTATCGTATCATCCCGTTTCTTCTCTTTGAATTCTCTTTTCCCCATTTTTTCCTTCAGTGTGATTAAGAGAACTTTTGGGTTTGCTTCTAAGATGATGTCTATCTCTGTTCTTTCCACCATTCACGTCAATTTTGCTAAACTGATTATTAGCAAGCTGATGCCCATTGGTATGATTGGTTATTATAGCACCGCTTACGGTGCTATCAGTAGAGCAACGCTGCTTACAGGCGCTATTGCCAGGGCAGCTTTTCCCTCTTTCTCAGAGTTATTCCAGGCAGGAGACCGCCAGCGTATGCTCTCACAGTACCACAAATTGCAAGACTTGCTTTGTTTTGGGGTTGTACCTATTTTTGCAGCTGTTCCTTTCGCGTCGCTACCATTGTTCTCTTACATGTTCAATGTGCAAACTGCAAGGCTATTGCTTCTGCCTGTACTTTTCCTATGTGTTGGATTCTATATGAATGGGACTTTGAATGTGCCTTATGTCTTTTCTCTTGCAGTGGGCAAGCCAGGGATCGCAGCTTGGCAGAATTTCTATGCCCTGTTTGTTGTCTTGCCAGTAACAGGCGCTTTGATCTATTTACTTGGATTAACAGGCGCCGCTTTGGCGTGGGTGTTCTATCACATTTTTGCTTATTCGTATGGAGTGCCAAGGATGTGTAAGGAGTGTATGGAGATTCCAATATGGCGGTGGTACTTACATGTGCTTAAAATTCTCCTTCTGGCGGGGTTAACGTATGGCGTGGCGTGGGTAGCCTTGAGTTTAATCGGGAACTATTCTATTCTTGCATTGGCCATCGCCTATATAGGTGGATCTGTTGCCTTTCTGACAGGGGCATATTTCATGATTGGTGAAGAGCTTAGAGGAACTATCCTTGGCCATTTTCACTCACTTAAGACAAAACTTGTGGAGGTTACATAAATGAACCATAAAATCTCAAAACCCTTAATTACAACAATTATTCCAACATATCGTCGCCCAAAACTTCTTCAGCGCGCTATCAAAAGCGTCTTGAACCAGACATATCCACATTTTCAGGTGTGTGTTTATGACAATGCATCCGGGGATGAAACAGCAGAAGTCGTGGCTGAATTTGCAAAAAAAGACCCCAGAGTCAAATATTATTGCCATCCTAAGAA
>QNAP01000317.1 GCA_003641795.1 Thermotogae bacterium
GATGAAGGAAAACTCCAGCTTCTCAAGGAGGCGTTTGTAAAAGGTGACCCCGTTACTCGTTTCATACCCAGCTACTACACGGGAAGTGTCGACGTGAAACCTTGGATTCACCCACAAAGCGGCCTTTCTCCGGCCATTCCGTTGATGGAGCGCCAGATAAGAGACTTTCCCCTGAAGGACGCCTACGAAGTCTTTGAGAGGGCCAGTGCTGAAGGGATAAGCGTAGACAAGATCGCCCAAAAGCTCAACCTTCTTGAGCTCTATCTCTTCCAGCAGATCCAGGACAATGTGGACTACTTCGAAGGCTCTTTCCTTTGTTTCAACGAAAAGAACTCCTACCGTGTGCTCGCCAGACACTACGTCAACCTCTACAAGCTCGCAGGAACGGTTATCAACCGACTCGTTAGCTTGAAGAAAGAATATCCTTCTCTCTCTGAAGATATCGACAAAGCCGTTCAGACACTCCAATCCTACAAGCAGAGATACCTCACCACTTACAAGCATTGGTACGACAAGGCCATATACATTCTCCCTGGCACTTGGAACCGCTTCCCGGACTGGGAGGGCATATACAACGAATATATGAGCTATCTCATGTCTCTCGAGGTTATGTCTCCCCAAACCTATTCCAAGATCAAAGAGGTTGTTTCGAGGGAGATCTGGGTTTCCAGATACATGGCTCAAAAGACCGGCTGGGGTATCCCGGACAAAACCTTCGAGCGGATGAAAGCCCTGGCTCAAACCTTCATAAACAACAAGATGTTCCAGGAGGCGTTGACGGTGATAAACGACATCTACGATCTCTACCTTCCCGCTTATCAGTGGAACAAGGAACTTTTGGAGCAGGGAAAGGTGCCAAGCAAGGTTTCAGGGAGAGCGAAAACGTTCGTGGAACGTTTCGAAAACTTCGAAAACACACGAGCTCAGTTCATTCTCCAGCTCAGACAGGTATTCCAAAATGTCATGAAGCTCAACGACAAAAGTGCGCGCGATCTTTATGAAGGTGACTGGAAAAGGAACGTACTTACCGGCGAGGAAGCATCCCTTACCTTAGAGCAGATTTTAGAGGAGATTAACAAAATCGCGGGACTGCAGAAATGATGGGACGGTTACGATCAAAAACCGAGGGCTTTTAGAGGCGTTTGAAAGGCAGTTTCAAAAAGAAGAACATCTCGATTTGGAAACAAAATACAAAATTCTCGATGCACTTTACCAGGAAGCTGTCAGCCTTGGAGTTTTTCCTTAGGTGGTATACTCCAGATCGGGGGTGACGATGTGCCCGAAAAATCAGATGGATCGTCTGACACTACTTCACCTCCTTCCCTTTGGAAGAAGATCGTGAGAGAAAAATATGCGGATAGGGAGCGGAGGAGACGAGAGACTCTCGAAAAAACGAAGAAACTCCTTGTAGATTTTTTCAAAGGTATGGATGTTGGAAGGGTTTATCTTATTGGTTCCATAACGATGAAAGGCAAATTCTATGATTATTCGGACATAGACATAGCCATCGATCACCTACCGTCGAACATGGACAGGTGGATGCTTGAAAGTGCGTTGGAAGAGCTTCTGCAACACGAGATCGATCTGATCATATTGGAAAAATGTCGCTTCAGACACAAAATCAGAGAGGAAGGCTTGAGAGTATTATGAAGCCTGACATTACCGTACTTTCGATACTTGTGGGATACATGGAGCAGCAGTTGAAGATAATAAAAGAGCTGTCCGAAAAGATATTCTTTTCTTCTAAAGAGCTTTCCTCGGAGAAGGATACTTATTATGTGGCACTTCTTCTTCACAATCTGTATAATGCCTTTGAAGACCTTTT
Organism: Thermotogae bacterium; assembly: GCA_003641795.1. Classification (GTDB taxonomy): domain Bacteria; phylum Thermotogota; class Thermotogae; order UBA12178; family UBA12178; genus UBA12178. The sequence goes on from QNAP01000317.1 coordinate 1,826, forward strand.
TCGTGAAGTGGCTCGCACTTTCGAGAATCATGTGGAAGATCCCTCAAGGTATCATCGAGAGTTTCTAAAGAAGATGGCCATTGAAGTACCTTCGATAAGGCCTCCCCTTCTTTCGTCCCGTTCTTTAGACGTCTTGGATAGATTGCGAAGGTTTCGTCATTTCGTTCGTCACGCTTACAACTACGAGATCGATGCAGAGGAGCTGTTACATATCGTCAAGATATTAGAAGGATCCTTCTCTTCGATTTTAAAGGATATCCGGGATTTCCAAACATGGCTTGAGACAGTTGTTCGAGGAATCAGCAGTCATCCCAGTGAAAGCGAAGAAGCAACCGAGGATCGAAACAATCACTGAAACGGAGGGCCCTGGATTGCCGAAGAAGATTTGGAAGATTTTATTTTCTTCTCCTGGAAGACGCGTGGAATTGATAAAGCTCTTCCGTAAGGAATTTGGCGATCAGGCCAAATTACTGGGTGCTTCCAACGATCCCACATCACCCAGTTTCTTTTTCCTGGATCGCGTTTTCCGTGTTCCAAAACGAATAGACACAGATGAACACGCTCACCGGCTTTTGGAAATATGCCGCAAGGAAAGGATCGATGTCTTGATTCTCCTTGTCGATCCAGAACTACCAGACATAGCTAAGCATAGAGATGAATTTCAAAAGATGGGTACCACAGCGATGATATCTCGA
>QNAP01000318.1 GCA_003641795.1 Thermotogae bacterium
CGTCTGGAGAACATGTGGTCAAAGCACCTATGGCCGGTCTGATCATCCACGTAGATGTTGCCGAAGGAAATAGGGTTTCCGCAGGGCAAAGGCTTCTGGTTCTGGAAGCTATGAAGATGGAAAACGACATACTTGCAGATAAAGATGGTGTCATCAAGGAGGTTCACGTGAAGAAAGGAGACAACGTTGAGCTTGGTCAAGCTTTGGTGACAATCGTTTGAGAGTAAAGTATTTGGAAACACCTGAAAGCGCATCCAGATCTTACGGTTACGGTCTTCACGAACGAGGAAAAAACAAATGACAACCACGAGTAGCCGCAAGATCGGATGCGCTTTGGTTGTCAGTGTTGAAGCGGGAACTCTCTTACTTCAGTAAGGGGAAGGAGTCAATTGTTCAAGCTCCTTCATTTCCACTACATCCTCAATTTCGATCAGCGGTATCAGCTCGCCAGTTTTCAGCTTCGCAACTTTTCTAGTGCCTACGGATCCGTTACCCGTCTCACTGATTGATGTGCTGCTCACGCTGACAATTCCTTCGACACGATCCACTCCGAGAGCAAACCTGAAGCCCTCGAGCTCGACGATTATCATGTTGGTGGATTCGGTTTCAGTCGGAAAGTCGAAGCGCTTTCTGAGATCGATCAACGGTATCACTTCGTCTCTGAGGCGAACAACACCTTCAACATACTGAGGTGCGTTGGGAAGCGTTTTTGCCTTCAACGTTTTCGCCACTTCCTCAACGTGCTCGATGGACAGTCCAAAATCCTGTTCCGACAGCTTGAAAAGCAATATCTGCACTTCATCCGAGGCTTTTTCTTTCTCCTTTAACTTGGCCTTCTTGGAAAATCCCAGAATTTTTTCGTCTACGAGTTTGTCAACGTTCAGTACCGTCACGAGCCTTCCTTCCAAATCCACCACTGCTAATGTTTTCTCGCCGAAATCACCGCGGACTTTGAGAACATCCTCTGAAATGGCGAACATCCCGTCTACTTCGTCTACAAGGAATGCAGCCAACCTTTCTTTGATTACCGTTACAAGAAGCGTGCAGGTTTCTGGCGATCCAGTTCGTCCAAGACCGAGAATACCGGCCAGATCGATCAGAGGCATGAGGTCTTCTCTGATCCGAATAAGCCCCAAAACGTAATCGGGTGTGTCGGGCATGTGAAACGGCGCGGTGTACTTTGTTATCTCCCTTACCTGTTCGGTCAAAAGGGCGTAGGGATGGCCTTTGACCTTGAAAACAGTTAGCAATGTTTCAGAGCTTGAAGCCTCCTCGTGTTCGACTCTTTCTTCGATCACCTTTCCATGTTCGAACAAGGGATCCACATTGAGGACGGGTATGATCTTGTTCGAGAGTCGAAGAGTGCCCTTGATGTTGCCGGATCGTGTTTCTTCATATTCTGACTCTGAAACTGCAAGCATCTCATCTGTGGAATCAACGAGTATGGCTATTATTCGATTGCCTTTCGAAAGCACTATTATCTCTTCTGTTGCATCCGAATCCCAATCTAATCCGAGATATTTTCGAAGATCCACTACGGGGATCACGTGACCCCGAAGATCACAAATCCAAGGCACGAATTGCACTGCAGAGGGTATCTTCGTCAGTTGGGGCCCACTCACAACCTCTCTGACTAGTCCGAGATCCAGGGCGTACTCCTCTTTTGAAAGCGTGAAGGTAATGAACCGAAGCTCCACGACTTTCACCTCCTTTTATTTTATATTTTAAACCAATTCCTCCACAGCGATCCGCACTGTCAAATCACTTTGGTCGGCAGCCGTGGTCGTTATCTCCACTATCTTATCCACCGATTCTTGGAAACTTCCGGTGGCTTCAACAACACGCTCAACTCTGTCAGCGAACTCCTGTCTCGCCTTCGACGCTACCTGAGCGCGGCCCCCACCTCAAATGTTCACTGTTGTTCCCACCGAGGTTTGCGTTTTGCCTGAGGCTTGGGGCAAGAAGAACGTATCGGTGTAAGGACAGTGTTCCAGCTTGCCTTGTAGATATCCGATCATAACATCCCAGAATATAGTCTGTACAGGATCGTTGTGATTTATGGTTTCCTACCTAACAAATCTCGATTCGAGCCACGGCCCAATTTATCATAGGGCGTCACGAAAAAAGTGAGCCTCCCGCATTCAATGATGGTACCATTGAAATATCTCAAAACAAGAAAGAAAGCACAAATGAATGGTATCATAATAACTTTCAAAAAGCGATATTGTAAAGATCATTGAGCTGTTGGACAAGTTTTTGCCTTCCAACTCCATTAACAAACAAGGCAGAGATAGAAGAAAGGCTTATTACGACAAGGGCAACTTGAAATTCTCCATCTTATTGAAGCTATGCAGCATCTCGTATCGATTCAGAATTGGATGGTAACAACAGCCGCTGTAGACAACTCAACAATGGCAAAGGTAGGGATAGATTCTGGCAATCCACGCTCACTGAACGGACTTCTTTGCCTTCTTCTCTGATTTCACATTGCAAGACAAGCTTTCTTGCAATGTGAAAACC
>QNAP01000319.1 GCA_003641795.1 Thermotogae bacterium
GCTTTTTCCATGCTGTGCAGCTTATTCCCACTAAGTCGGGCAGCAGTCTTTTGAACGTGGCAAAGCTTTCGAAAAAGGTCATTCTCACCCTCCCAAACGTTTAAAAGCTCGATTCGTAAGAGATGGTCTGTTGGAATGTATCATTCTCGTAGTCATAACTGATGTTGTACACCAGATATTGAAACTCGCTTATTGGATAGCCAACTCTGAGATCAAGATATGTCCGCTCGTTGAAAAACGTTGACATGTCCAGCCCCTTGAACTCAAATTTGTACTGCAAGTATGCCAGTTTTAGTGCAAGACCGTTGAAGTTCCCGATCTTTGGAAGCCTCAGCAGAGCTTCGGTACTGAGGATGGGTGAGATATCCGCGTGAGATTGATAGTTCACCAGATTTGCCTCCGCTTTTAAAAATGGTTCTAGGGTGAGACCTATGTTTACAAGGCTTCCCCAAGTTGGGGTGCCTGTATCCGTTAAATCTGGGAGCTGGTCGGGTCTACGTTTTTCGTAGTTGGATCCGTAATACGAACTAACGAAGTGCTCGCCCATGTAGACTACCCCGGCACCCCAGTCCAAAGTATAGAGGTTACCCATAGCGCCAAAGAATGCTCCATAACCGAGTTGTTCTTGATCCATAAGTCCTGCAAGTTCGGCTCCCACTACGAACTTGCCCCAAGATCCTTGGAGCAGTCTTTCCTCAACTGCCAAAGAGAATCCACCCATCGCGGCCGTAGACGGTGTGCTCTCGTTAGAAAGCTCTGCGGTATCCATCACGCCTGTTAACGATACGTAGGGACCGCCCCAGGTGAGCTCAGTATCCACGGTGTAGTTGGCAAAAAACAGTGGGGAGGTCTGTTCGTATTCGAAGGGTACAAAACTCAGTACCTCAAAGGGGAGATGAACGGAGAGAACGTGCTTTCCTTCTCCAAGTTTCAACGCAACATCCACGGCGCGAGAGTACTTTTTGGTGTAGTTTTTCATCAAGAGACCGAGTCCGTACGTGTACCGTTGCATGTAACCATACCTGAGATCCAGATATTTTCCACTGTAAGCCACCCAGGCGATGTTGAAGGCACTCAAGACGTTCGTACTGGGGGGAGTTGTCGGATCGGATGGTGGCACACCGAAGTAGAGTGGTCCGGTTATCTCTTTCTGATATGCGTTGATGCCGATGCCAAGTTCAACGGGTCCAAGTTTGAACGATGGGGTAAGACTGTAGACCATATATCCAGTATCGCCTTTGGTGATCGATCCGAGGTTGACCAGTTGAGAAGCCCTCGAGATGGCTTCTTCTCGTCGTTCTTCTGTAGGTGCCTCCTCTTTCTTCGTTTCTTTCTCTTTTATACGTTCCTTAGTCTTTTCGTAATAGTCGAGACCTCTGTCGAGATCAAGAATCTCAAAGCTCGTTCCTATAAACGCTCCCATCCTTCCTTCCGGTATGGGTATGACTTTACCACCCACTTCGGCAATCACTTCACCTTCGAAGGTTCTGACGTAGCAAGTATCCCCTGCTTCCACAGCGAATTTAGTGCCTCTCACGCCTGCTACTACACTTCCCGCACCAACCTGGAATTTGGACCCACCGGTGAGTATTCTGCTGATCTCACTCACCGTTTCCCCTTTCTTTACCTTGATGCTAACGTCCATTCGTTCTCCATCTGTTCTGAGACGTTCAAAAAGGACCTGTGACTGTGGTGGTATGGTCAGCATGACACCATCCATTCCTTCGAGTATTACGTAGGAGTCCCTCATGGTGAGGATTTCGTCCCCCTCTTCAACACGATCGTTCTTACTGATGGGGTTCCACAACTCCTGCCCAGATTTTCTGAGCGCGACTTCGCCGGCGAATTCGAATACAGCGAGTGACGCTTTCGATATCAACGAAAGCCTTTCTCTTTCCTGCACAGACAGTGTATAGGAGGCTTCAATACCGAGTTCGACATTCGACAGCATCAACACAGCTTCCCCGGGGACCGAAGGGGCTATGTACACGATCTCAGCTTTTCCTTTCTTCAGGGTCACACCTGAAAAGAAAATCTCGGGATCTGCAAAGCCGCCGATGTTGACGTCTGCACTCAACGTCAGGTCTTTTTCGATAATTTGACCCGTTTCACTATCTACCACTGTTACTGAAATCAGCACCGAGTCTTGAACATTCACAACAGTCGATTCACTGGTAATCTGTATGCTCATCCCAGCAAAGATCACTGTGGAGAGAACACACCAAGCAACGAGAAACCAAGATCTTCTCATGCCAGATCACCCCCAAAAGTTTTTCCCCAATATGTTTATTAAAAAAATATTAGAAGCGAAAGATAGAGCGAAACTGACAGAGATCTCTGCCCGCTTTTTTCCACCCGTAAGGCGTTCCTCAAGAAACCAACCGAGCAGCAAAACTGCGAGACTTCCCAACCAATACCAGTTGTGTAGTACAGCAGAAGCGCCTCTGAACAAGTAACCTACCCAGTCCCTGCGGTAGCCGTTACTCTTTTCCCCCCATCCAAGGTGAGCAA
>QNAP01000320.1 GCA_003641795.1 Thermotogae bacterium
TATCCATGAGGGATCTCTCTTTGATTATGTGCTACGATCACTCTTATCTATCTGAGTTAAGACAGAAGTATGAGAAGAGAAAGGATACTACACTCCACTTTGTGGGATATGACCATGATATGGAAACTGCAATATCTCACAAGACAAGGATACTACGAAAGATCTTTGTAGACAAAAAGGATCCGGTGCAGGTGGCAAGAGAAACAGATCACACTCCGGACGCAGTAGGGAAGCATTGCTAGGAGTTTAATAAGGTGAAATGGTGTGTGGAAAATGGGATGGGTAAGGAGGAGATGAGGATTGTACTGGAATGAAAGCTCATTTAATAGCTGAATACCTAAAAATTATAGAGGAGCATAATGCACCCCCTCCCTCCTAAGGGTACTGGCCAAATGGCACAACATGAATTGCGGGGCATCCCTGCTTAATTGGGCTTATTAGTCTATTTAACATATTCTACGTTATCCATACCCTCAAAAGCATTATCTCCTGTTAAAAACTTTATTCCAAGTTTTTCCGCGATAACATATCCTAATGCATCTACATAACTCAAATTCTTCTTTTCCTTTTTCATATTCAATCTAAATCTCATACTTTCTTTAATATCTCTGTCATCGAAATCGATAGCATATTCAACAGTCTCATCATAATACTGATTGGCAAAATCCTCTCCTTCTTCCCGAAGCATGTGGTAATATATTTCCATGAGGTTCAATTTCGTTGTAATTACATCTTCATCGAGATACTTTCGGTACCGTTCATTACCATAGAATATTTCGAGCAACGCATATGTGTCGAAGAAGTACATCATTCATCCCAACCCGCTCTTAGCTCATCTTTAATCTCTTGTATTGGCTTAGTCCGCTTTAATGTTCCGAATAACCTCCTAAGAGATTCATTTTTCTTCTTTATTTCTACATTCACTACTTCATTTTCGGCAAAACCTTTCTCTTTTACGAGATCCATCGGGAGTATAATTCCATAGCCATTTCCAAGTTTTTTGATCTTTACATACACCATTTTCACTCTTGATATATTATATATTTTGTTATATTTAAAGCCACCTATAAAGGGGAAGTACCGGTGAAAGCGCAACTTTACTTGATGGGCGATGGGGATGATATTCGTGAACATATTGAGTTCTACCTACTTAATAGCGACCTAAATGCTCTAACAAGCTTCTCTAAAAATTTAACGAAGGCTATCACTGTTATCATGGAGTTCGCTGTTTCAAGGATGGACGCAGAGGTCATATATGCTGGGGGTGATGAGATATTCTTCCGCATTGATAAGGATCGTTATAACAGAACCTTCATCGAAGAAATGATAAGCATCTTCCAAAAAATAACAAGTAACACAATATCTTTTGGTGTTGGAGAAAGCGTTGAAGCAGCTTTTCTTAATATGAGAAGAGCTAAAGCATTAGGAAGGGGGGAAATTGTCGAATGGGGAGTTAAAAAACGAACCAATCACTATACCTTTTCGTTACGTCTGAGAGACCGGATCAATATATAAATTCGATCGTTCACTGCTTACTATATAAAAGCATTAAAAAAATTGTATTCCTACACATCAGAGGCTTCGGTACCGAAGCTTCTGCCGCAAGTGATTCTAATAGGAAAAAATCTCTCGCAGTCTTTCTTCATGTTCAAAACCTACTTGATGCGTTGTCCAGAGGAGTCTACATCTTTTTCGTTGATAAGAGAGCCGGAGAAAAAGTTGATCTTCGTAACATATACCCGAAAGAGAAAATGATCTCCCTCAAATCTACTTATAAGCAATGCTTGGATAGGGAAGTCGATTGGGATTCCAGAGATATAAATTACTTGGAGCTGAGAGGAGAATTAGCACGCATACGCAAGAATGAGCCTGATAGCATATTCGATGTAACCGCTATCAAAAAGTCATTCATTGGAGACATCATAGCATGTTGCCTCCTAGAGGGAATTCATAATGTATACACATTCGACTTGGAATATACACCCAACTTCGACGAGCCATGGAAGATGCTATTTCATGAGCTTAGGAGCGATACTTTAGAAGAAAGTTTCTATCGGTATACCAATATCGTATATACACCTATCTTCAGGGAATGTTCCCACTGGATATTGTTTCGTACGCCGCCTATGAAAATATCCCTGTTTGTAGTCGTTGTTCTATTGTTAACCATACTTGGAGTCTATTTTTATTTCGGCGAACCAAATTGGTTCATTCAGATCGCCTATATAGTTTCTGTAGTTGCAAGCATACTTACCCTTTTCTTTGCCTTATTTCCTCCTAGAAGATAAAAAAGCCCCATCCTCTCCACCTCGGATTGAAATCCGAGGCATCCCTTGTGTGATTTCCTCTCCAACATTTATTCTTATTCTCTTTTTAATTTTTTAGAGGCTGTCCAACAATTACCCAACAACAGATAATATTCCCCGCACAGATATAAAAAGCAATTCTTCTTCTCACCACCTCGGCACTTTATAGCCCGATCCCGCACGAACTGTGAAAACA